>QHOM01000082.1 GCA_003218785.1 Verrucomicrobiota bacterium | reverse complement strand
TCCGATTGCTGGCGGACCCGACCCGTTTGCGCCTGCTCCTGCTTCTCGAACAGGAAGAGCTTTCGGTGGCGGAGCTTCAGCAAATTCTTGGCATGGGTCAATCGCGCATCTCAAGTCATCTCGCGCAACTGAAGCGGGCTGGCATCGTAACCGATCGACGAGTTGGAAAAAATGTTTACTACGGCGCAAACCACCACGAACAAGACACACGCCGGACGCGGGTCGCGGAATTGACTCGGACGCTCGCGCGGGAACTGCCGGAAACGCCGCGCGATCGCACCAGCCTCAAGCTCGTTCTGCATAAACGTCAGGACAAAGCGCGGAAATACTTCGACGAACTCGCTGGCAAGTTTGGCCGAAGTTATGTGCCTGGCCGATCATGGAAAGCGCTGGCGCACACGCTCATCACCTTGCTTCCGCCATTGACAGTTGCCGATCTAGGGGCTGGTGAAGGAACGCTCTCGCAGTTGCTGGCCAAGAATGCGCGCAAAGTCATTGCCGTCGATAATTCCCCCAAGATGGTCGAGTTCGGAGCGCAGCTGGCAAAAAAACACGGATTTAAGAATCTTGAGTACCGGCTTGGCGATATTGAAGATCCGCCAATTACCAAAAACAGTGTCGATCTTGCGATCTTAAGCCAGGCCTTGCATCACGCTATTCATCCGCAGCGAGCCATCGCAGCTGCCCACCGGATTTTGAAACGCGGCGGTCGGTTAGTGATTCTCGATCTTTTGAGCCATCGCTTCGAACGGGCCCGCGAACTCTATGCAGACCACTGGCTCGGCTTTAGCGAAGTGCAATTGCATCAATTTCTTGAAAAAGGCGGATTTCAACAAATCGAAGTAACCGTTGTGTCGCGGGAGCAGCAAAGCCCCCATTTTCAAACGGTACTTGCTACAAGCGTAAAGTGAACGCGGCCGCCCGCTTTCGTGTCTATATTTTCGCCGTTGAACTATAACCAAGGAAATTCCGGATCTCTTGTTATGAGCGGCTTCTTCGAAGAAGTGAAGCGGCGAAAGGTCTACCGCGTAGCCGCAGCTTACGTCGTTGCGGCTGGCGGCATTATACAGCTCGCCTCCGCCGCATTTCCCGCGTGGGAATTACCAAACTGGGCTCTGCGCTCGGTGATCATCCTGTTGCTCCTCGGCTTTCCCATCGCGCTAATGCTTGCCTGGGCGTACGACATCACAGCGCAAGGCATTCGGTCAACGCCAACGACGGCGGCGCCGGGAACACATCGCCGTCGCAACGTGATCATGCTTGTCGCAACCGGGGTGATCATTTCTGCTGCCGCGGGATTCTTTCTCCTGCCGCGCGTATCCGCACACAAGGTCGATAAATCGATTGCGGTGCTGCCATTTGAAAACCGAAGCGACGAAAGAGAGAATGCCTATTTTGCGGACGGCATTCAGGATGACGTGCTCACGAATCTGTCTAAAATCGGTGACCTTAAAGTGATTTCACGCACCTCGGTCATGCCTTATCGAGACAAAGCATCCAGCGCTCGTGAAATCGGGAAGGCGCTGGGCGTCTCTACGATCTTGGAAGGAAGCGTTCGCCGTATTGGCAATCGGGTCCGCGTAAATGTGCAACTGATCAACGCCGACACCGACGAGCATATGTGGGCCGAAGATTACGATCGTGACTTAACCGATGTTTTCGCCATTCAAACCGATCTCGCGCAAAAAATCGCGGGCGAATTACAAGCAAAACTCTCACCAACTGAGAAGGCACAGATCGAGAAAAGGCCGACTCAAAATGGCGAAGCCTATCTGGCATTTGTGCAAGCTCACGAGGCTTTTTATCGTCCAGACAAATTTCGCGCCAATAGCGAAGATGCCGAGCGGCTCTTTGAGAGGGCGACGACGCTCGATCCGAGCTTTGCGTTAGCATTTGCCGGATTGGCGTGGGTCGAAGATTGGATGTATCACAGCGTCGATCCGACTCCCGCGCGGAAGGAAAAGGCGCGGGCCGCTGCATTCGAAGCAATTCGCTTGCAACCGGATCTGCCCGAGGCACATCTCGGCCTCGGTTTTTATCATTACTATTGCGAGCGGGATTACGAGGGGGCGCTCCGTGAATTTGCGATTGCAAAAAAGAGTTTGCCAAACTGTTCCGAAGTTTACATGGCGATCGGAGCGATCGAACGCCGCCAGGGCAAATGGACGGAATCGACAGCTAATCTGGAGATAGCGGCATCACTGAGTCCGAAGGACGCCTGGGTTCTTCAAAATCTTGCCGACAATTATCGCGCTAACAAAAATTTCGAAATGGCGGACAAACTTTTCGATCGCGCCATCGAAGCTGCGCCCAAGTCGCTCGAAGCGCGCGGGCAGAAGGGTGCACTCGCACTGGACCTGAAAGGAGACTTCACCGAGTTGGAAAAACAATTGGCGCTGATACCGCCTGGATTCGATCCAGAAGGTATTGTCACACTCGGCCGTGCGAAGGTATTGATAATGCAACGAAAATTCGCCGAGGCCTTGGTGACTCTGAAGCAATTGCCGCAGGACGTCATTCACGACAGCACCGCACCGATACCGCGATCATTTTTGGAGGGCGTCCTCTACACGTATTTAAGCGACAGGAAAAAGGCGCGCGCCGCCTTTGAACAGGCGCGGCCGATCGCAGAGCAATCCTTGCGCGAAAGCCCGGATGACGCGTCACGTCACGTAACCCTCGGTCTGATTCTGGCTGGGCTCGGTGAGAAAGATGCGGCCATAGCCCAAGGCAAACGCGCCGTCGAGCTTTTGCCCGAATCTCAGGATGCCTTCGATGGACCAAAGACAACCGTTGCACTCGCACAGATCTACGCTTGGACAGGCGAAACCGATCAGGCCCTTCAACTTCTTGACCGTTCGCTGAGTACGCCAAACGGGGTGACCGTTCCCTTTCTAAGGCTTGATCCCATTTGGGATCCGCTGCGAAGCGATCCGCGCTTTCAAGCTATGGTCGACAGGTACGGAGCGAAAACTTAGCACCGACTTCTATTTTTTATTCTCGAAGGCAGGCCGCCCGTTGCTAGTGGCGCGAGAAGAATTCGCGAAGCAAACAACCAACTGTGTGAACTGAACGACGCGCTTCATTTTAGGGTCTATATTTTCGCCGTTGAACTATAATCGAGAAAATTCCGAATCTCTTGTTATGAGCAGCTTCTTCGAGGAGGTGAAGCGGCGAAAGGTTTACCGCGTAGCGGCAGCCTATGTCATCGCTGCCGGCGGTATTATTCAGCTGGCCTCCGCCGCCTTTCCGGCATGGGAATTGCCAAACTGGGCGCTGCGTCTGGTGATCGTTCTGTTACTCATCGGTTTTCCAATCGCGCTCATTCTCGCATGGGCTTTCGATGTCACCCCGCAAGGGATTAAGAGTACGCCGGCCCTGGCGCCGCGAATGCAGCGTCGCCGCAACATCGTCATGCTTGTAGCGGTTGGTGTGATCGTTTCCGCGGTCGCGGGATTTTTCCTCCTGCCGCGTGCGTCCGCGCACAAGATCGACAAGTCGATCGCGGTGCTGCCTTTTGAAAATCTGAGCGATGAAAAAGAGAATGCTTACTTCGCAGACGGCATCCAAGACGATGTGCTCACCAATCTATCGAAGATAGGCGATCTCAAGGTGATCTCCCGCACATCGGTCATGCCATATCGTGGGAAAGCGTCCAACCTTCGTGAGATCGGAAAGGCGCTGGGTGTGTCTACCATTCTCGAAGGCAGCGTTCGCCGCATTGGTAATCGCGTGCGCGTAAACGTGCAATTGATTAACGCCGAGAACGACGAGCACATTTGGGCGGAAGATTACGATCGCGACCTAACCGATGTGTTCGCCATTCAAACCGATCTCGCAAAAAAAATAACTGGCGAACTTCAGGCTAAATTGTCACCGGCTGAAAAAGCGCTCATGGAACGCAAGCCTACGGAAAACGGCGAAGCCTATCTCGCCTTTGTCCAAGCGAAGAATCTCGGGTGCGCCGTTGAGGATTTCGACAAACTAAAACAAAGCGAGCAGCTTTACGAGCGCGCCGTTCAACTTGACCCAAATTTTGCGCTCGCGCTCGCGCGCTCCTCGCTGTTGCAAAGTTGGATCGTGCACACTTTCGACCGCACGTCGGATCGCCGCGAAAAAGCGCGCGCTCTCGCCGAGCAGGCCCTGCGATTACAGCCTGACCTGCCGGAGGCGCATCTGGCTGTGGGATTCTCATATTATTACGGCGATAACAACTATGACGCGGCGCTCAGAGAATTCGAAATCGCCCAGCGCGGATTGCCTAACGAATCCGAAGCCTATCTCGCCATCGGCGCAATTCAGCGTCGGCAGGGTAAATGGACAGAATCGACTGCGAACCTTGAAAAGGCCGCCAGTTTGAATCCGAAAGACAGCTGGCCGCTGCAAAATCTCGCTGACAATTACCAGGTGCTGCGGAACTTCGATGCGGCCAACAAAACGATCGACCGCGGGCTTAATATGAATCCAGACGGCGTGGGACTTTGGGAGACCAAGTCCAAGCTGGCCATCGCTGAGAAAGGCGATTTCAGCGTCGCAGAGAAAGCATTTGCGGCCGCCAAATCGGTCCCGATGACCAACCAGGAGAAACTTAGGATCGCCGGCTCGCGCGCGGGCGTTTTTGTCTTGGAACGGAAATACCAGGAAGGATTGCGCGAAGCGGAAAGCCTGCCGGACGATCTCTTCCACGAGTTCCAGCAGCACTTGAGTGACAAATATTATCTCATCGGCTTTGCGCGAAAGGCGCTTCAGGACCAAGCCGGCGCGCAAGCCGCCTTCCTGAAGGCGAAAGAGATCCTCGACCTACAAATTAAACAGAGTCCCGATTCGCCGGACATGCATATTCAGCTCGCGAAAGTTCTCGCCCATCTCGGAGAAAAAGATGCCGCGCTGGCCGAGGCACAGCGCGCGACCGAATTGCTTCCGGAGAGCAAAGACGCGTTTGGCGGCCCGGAAATTGCGGCGGGGGTGGCCGAGGTATACGCCATTCTTGGCGAGAATGATCGCGCGATCGAAATCTTGGATGGATTGTTGAGCCGACCGAGCGGTGTCACCGTGCAGGGTTTGAAGGTAAATCCGATTTGGGATCCGTTGCGAAACGATCCGCGTTTTCAGGCGTTGCTCGACAAATACGGTGGCAAAGCGTAGGGCCGCGCTTCTTTTTCTCGCCGTCGCGGCGACGGCGCACGCAGACTGGGCGATTCTCTCGGCGGATTCAGAACCGGGACGCGCTGGTGTTGTGCATCGACATGTTGTTCTGGAAGATTCTGAAACGAATGAGGACACGACGATTGATCTCGTATTGTTTTCCACGAGGTCGTGCACTTTGCGAGTAATCGATCAGGCGGCGCCGCCACGCACCGATCTTGCGCAGGCAATGCGGCAGGAAAGATGTTTGGCCGGCGTAAACGGCGGCTACTTCGATCCCGATTACGCGCCGATTGGATTGCTGATTGTCAACGGAAAAGTAATCGCGCCGCTTCAACGCGCCAAATTGATTACCGGTGTGCTCGCTGCGTGGCCGCGCGGAGTCCAAATCCTGCGCGTCCGCGAATTTTGGCGACAACAAAAATTTAGCGGAGCGATTCAGTGTGGTCCGTTCCTTGTCGATCTTGGCCAGCGGGTACGGGGGCTCGAGAAGATGCGAATTGCGCGGAGAACGTTTGCCGCAGTGGGAGGGGCAGATCGCGCGGCCCTCGGATTTTGCTCGGACGTATCGCTTTCGGAGCTGGCCAAAATTCTTGCAGCCACACGACTGGCGGAGGATTTCAAAATTCAGCGCGCGATCAATCTTGACGGCGGCTCATCGAGTGCATTTTGGTTCGCGCGTGAGAGTGGTGGCGCGTTTTCGATCTCCGAGCAAAAAAGCGTGCGCGATTTCGTGGGCATAGTAGCCAAATAAACCGCCTGCTGTTGCAGGGCAGGTGTTCCGCCTACCGAGTTTTTCATTCGGCAACCGGAGCGGTTGCCCTACAATTTCTCGCATGCGTACCTTTGGCGGATTTCGATCAGGCGATAAGTTTTTCTATGGCGAAGTCGTGGGCGACGAAGTGCATGAGCTGGCGCGGCCGTTCTGGATCGACGTCGAACCGACGGGCGAAATTTCCAAGCTCGGACATGTAGATGTCGATCTTCCGGTGTCGCCATCAAAATTAATCGCGGTCGGTCTCAATTACGCCGATCACATTCGCGAGATGGCGCGAACGCCATTGGGCACCCCGTTGATCTGGTTCAAAGCGCCAAGCTCGCTTCTCCGCGCCGGAGTTCGTTTTCGGCTACAGTCTCGGGCTCGACATCAGCGAGCGCGATTTGCAGAAGACCGAAAAACAAGTTGGCCGGTGTAAATCGTTCGACACCTACACGCCGTTCGGGCCGTTTGTGTATGCCAATGTGGATGTCAGCGATCTCTCGATTGAACTTCGGCAAAACGGACAATTACGACAGCAGGCACGCACGAGCGAGATGATCTATTCAGTCGCGCAAATCGTTTCCTTCGCCAATCAGTCCATGACATTGGTGCCAGGCGACGTGATTCTGACCGGAACGCCGTCTGGTGTCGGCCCGATTCACGCAGGCGACGAATTGAAAGCAGTAATCGACAATTGGCCGCCCTTGCGGAACAGCGTTGCGAACGCCCCGAATACCTCGCCGGTTGAGAAAACGAAAACTAATGGAATTTCGGTAGAGCGAATTTGATAGACTTGCCTTACATCCCCGCAGCAGAGATAATTCGAATTAAAGATGCGACCTTCCTAAAAGGGAGCATCGCCAAAAAAATGAAAAGTTTTGCTCGACTCGCAATTACGCCGTTTGCGATAAGGGGAAACTTGTACGGCCAAGCCGATCACCGAATCCCTGCTTAAACTATGAAAACACTACTTACTGCCTGCCTAATCTCACTCGCGTTTGCACTAAATTCACTCGCGCAATCTCCCGCGCCACCACGAACATCTCCGCCCGGGGCTCCCCCGGTTGCA
The DNA here is from genome assembly GCA_003218785.1 of Verrucomicrobiota bacterium. Lineage (GTDB taxonomy): Bacteria > Verrucomicrobiota > Verrucomicrobiia > Chthoniobacterales > UBA10450 > Udaeobacter. The sequence continues at coordinate 839 of QHOM01000082.1, read as the reverse complement.
AGCCCCGGAGCGCCTACAGCTGCGAGCCCAGGAGCTCCAGCAGCAGTGAGTCCGGGCGCTCCAGGAGCAGTGAACCCCGCTGCGCCGGCACAGCTTCCAACGGGAACCGCACCTGCGGGTGGACCTGCCGCTCCAACAGCTAGTATTGCGGCTACGCTAAGCCCCGCCCCGGCCGCCACTGAGACTCCGGCATCAGGCGGCGCCCGTGCCAGTAATTGGTTGATCGATAATTTCCGCAAGGGCGGCCCCATCATGTGGCCTATTCTCATCGTGTCGATCATCGGCCTCACAGTGGTAATTGAGCGAATCTTTTGGTGGACTGGCCGCTGGTTTCGTCGCGATCCGAAACGGATCGAGAAAGTATTCACCGCGATTGAACATGGCGATACCGCCGAAGCCTCAAGGCTTTCCCGCGGATCGCGTGATCCGGTGTTGCGCATGATGTGGAACGGCCTCAATCACCAGCACGCGTCGCTGCAAGGTGCATTGCAAGTCGCTGCCGGCATCGAAATCAAACGCGCCGGCCGGTTTCTCGTTGTGATGGACACACTCGTCACGCTGGCGCCTTTGCTCGGCCTATTGGGCACGATCACCGGTTTGATTCGATCGTTCAGCTTTCTCGGTAACGAAGAACTCGCGGTGCAAGCAGTTACCGGCGGTATCGCCGAGGCGCTGATTGCCACGGCGTGCGGTTTGGGTATCGCCATCTTCTCGCTGGTGCCGTTTAACTTTTTCAATTCCCGGGTGTCTAACTTGGAGTTCGAACTGCAGACTGCAGCTACGAACCTGGAAGTTATGTTAGGCGCACAAACTGCGGCGCGCGAGATGGAGATCACTGG
>QHOM01000081.1 GCA_003218785.1 Verrucomicrobiota bacterium | reverse complement strand
CGGCAGCTTTTGACCCCGACATCGAAGGCTATGTAACCTACGCCATTGGCGGCCGCGGGAAGCGTCTGCGTCCGCTGCTTGCCCTTCTGGCCGGCGGCGCGACCGGCGAAATCAATTCGGAACATATCGATCTTGCTGTAATCGTTGAACTCATCCACGTCGCCACGCTAGTGCACGACGACGTCCTGGACGAGGCTGAGCACCGCCGGGCGCGGCCTACGGTAAATGCGCGCTGGGGCAATTCGCTCAGCGTTCTTTTGGGCGATTTCCTTTTCGCACACGCTCTGAATCTCTCCACAAGTTTTGAGAATGCAGGCATCAGTCGCGCGATTGCGCGAGCGGCACGTGAAATCTGTTCGGGAGAAATGATCCAGACTCAACGCCGGTTCGATCTGAACCTGACTGTCCAGGATTATTTGCGGATCGTAGAAATGAAAACCGGCTCGCTTTTTTCCGCCGCAGCGGAACTGGCCGCGCTCATCAGCGAAGCCGAGCTGAACGTAATCGAAACATTCAAAAATTTCGGCTTTCAAATTGGGACGGCGTATCAGATTTACGATGATTGCGTCGATCTTGCCGGCAGCGAGAGCGCGACTGGCAAAACGCTCGGCACCGATCTGCGCAAAGGCAAGTTTACTTTGCCGGTTTTGATTTTCCTGCGTTCCGCCTCGGAGTTCGAGCGGGAACGCTGTTGCCAGCTTGTGCTCGAAGAAAAAATCGAAGACATGATTGAGCTCCTGAAGAATGGCGCGAACGACGGAGCGCTCAACGAATCCATCGACGCGGGTAGCGATCTGATTCGCGGAGCGCAAATCGCGTTGGATGGAATCGAGTCCAATCCTTACGCCAATGCACTGTTCTCTCTCGGCGACGCGTTGTGCGAAATGTTCGATCAGCTTCGCATCTGATGGAATGTGGGAGGGACTTTGGTGTCCCGACTCTTAGCAACCTCACATCACGGCACTGAGGCCGTTCCCACATTATGCCGCAGCTTAAAATCCGTGAGATGCCGGAGGACGAGCGGCCGCGAGAAAAACTGCTTGCGCGCGGAGTATCGGCGCTAAGTGACTCGGAATTGATCGCTATTCTCTTGCGCACAGGATTGCGGGGCGCGAATGCAGTCGAAGTAGGGCGGCAACTTCTCGAAAAGTACAAATCCCTCACTGGCATAAGCCGGTGCAGTGTGAAAGAACTACTGGAAATTCCTGGCATCGGTCCGACGAAAGCTCTTGAGTTGGTAGCAGCGTTTGGCTTGGGCCAGCGGCTCGCACGCGAAACATTATCGAAGCAAAAACTCGATTCACCCGAACTCGTGAGCGAGCTCGTCGGGCCGGAGATGCGCCGACTACGAACTGAGTCGCTGCGCGTGATCCTGCTCGATACCCGATACCGCCTTGTGCACATTGAGGAGGTTTCGGTCGGCAGCCTCAATGAGAGCATTGCTCATCCGCGTGAAATCTTTCGCCCGGCGCTCACTTATTCGGCTCACGCCGTGATTGTCGTGCATAATCATCCGTCCGGCGACGCGTCGCCAAGCCAGGCCGATCACAGCCTGACGCGGCGTCTGGCCGAGGCCGCCGAGCTTCTGCAAATCAAATTGCTCGATCACATTATTATCGGCGCGCCTTCACCCGACGGCTCTTGTGGATCCCAGCGCACGAATCGGCGCCGATGTCGAGATCGGGCCGTTTTCGACAATCGGGCCACAGGTGGTAATCGGTAATAAAACGATCACGCAATCGCACGTGGTCATTGAAGGCGATGTGACGATCGGCACAGGCAATTTTATCGGACACGGCGCGATTATTGGCGCGCCGCCCCAAGATCTTTCCTTTTCGCCGGACCGGAAAACGAAGGTCGTGATCGGCAACGACAATGTCATTCGCGAGTATTGCACGATCCATCGTGGGAGTCCCAATGGCAGCCTTACTAGAATTGGCGACAATAATTTTCTGATGGCGGGCGCGCACATCGGGCACAATTGCCTCATTGGAAACAATGTCATCATCGCGAACAATTGTTTATTGGCTGGACACGTGCGCGTGGACGACGGCGCGTTTCTCGGCGGCGGATCGACATTTCACCAGTTCATGCACATCGGGCGACTGGTGATGGTGCAAGGCAGCTCTGCTTTCGGAAAGGATCTGCCGCCGTTCGTGGTCGCGGGCGAGCGCAACTCTGTTTTTGGAGTCAACGTGGTCGGTCTGCGGCGCGGCGGTTTCAGCGTGGAAGATCGGGAAGAAATCAAAGCGGCGTTTAAGCTTCTTTACACAAGCGGCCTGAACACCTCACAGGCACTGGAGAAAGCGGCTGTCACAGACTTTGGCGCAGCCGCGCGAGAATTCTTCGCGTTTGTCGCGGCAGCAAAAAAACGCGGGATCTGCCCTTACAAGAGGGGCGCAGCGCTGTAGTGGCTTCGCTGTGCGAAAGCGCGGCGCTGATGTGTCTTTGCAACGCGCACGCCACGCGTTCACAGAGATGCGGCTACAGCAGTCCGAGCAACGCCAGCATGCGGCCGGTTCTTCCTTTTTCGGCGCGGTACGAATAGTAAACATCGACATGGCAAGCTGTGCAGATGCCGCCGTCATTGATATTGTGCAAGCCTTGTGCGCGACACTGTTCGACAATCTTCGCTGCGAAATTGATCTCGTAATGAGGCGGACGAATACAGGGACTGAGTTGCACGATCAGATCGCCAGGGTTCGATCCAAAGCGCGCCGCCATTTGGGCGATGGCATTCGAGACGACGCCGAACTCGGTTCCTTTGCGTCCAGAATGCACAAGACCGATGGCAGGCGTTTTTGGATCGACAATATAAACGGCGCAGCAGTCGGCAACATAAATGCCCACCGCGACACCGTGTTGATTGGTGATAATGCCGTCGCAGCCGGAAAAATGTTTGTCTTCGCAGCCGACACGGCTGCCCCTACAGTCTGCAAGATCGACGATTGCGATTTTATCGCCGTGAATTTGCTCGGCAGTAAGCAGCGGCCAATCGCCGAATCCAGTGGCATGACGAATCTGTTGGTGCGCTTTCTCTAGCCGCGCCAATGCTTCAGCTTTATTGTGTGAGACGTCGATCCCCGCGATTCGCCGCGTAAAAACATGACGACAATTCGGCAGCTCCGCCAGAGCAGAGAAATATTCAACAGGCAGAGGCTGCACGAAATTGATTAACTGGAACGGATATCTCGACCCATTCCCCTTCGCCTAGGGCAAGCTTTCGCTCGATATGACAACGGATCTACCGCGATAACTCGGACTTTGGTTTCCCCGTGGCATCGACATCGCTTCCCGTATAGTACGTTTTCGTTCGCGTCGCGCGCGGCGTCAGGTTGGCGAACGATTCGGTATAGGTACTCTGCGCACCCGTGACGCGGTCGAACTCCGCAAGGGCGGAATTGTAGCCGAAGAGCGCCTGCAAGCGCGTCGATTGCGCAGTCAGTAACTGGACTTGGGCATTGAGCACGTCCAACTGAGTTCCTGCGCCAGCGTCCAAGCGGGCTTTGGCCAGACGCAGCGCTTCATCGGCTTGCTCCACGTTTTTCTCCTGGCTCTGAATTAGTTCGCGGTTCTGCTGCAAATTTGAATAGGACTGTTGCACCTCGAGTTCAACCTGCCGAACGTCGTCGTCGTAGCTGATTTTGGCTTCCGAAAGGAGAGCGCGCTGTTGTTTAACCTGGCCATAAATCGCGCCGCTATCCCAAATCGGCACGCTTCCCGTCACCTCTGCAATCCAACCCTTCGAAATATCATGCCAGCTCGAGTTGGTCGGCGAACTGACCCATTCGCCGCCTCCGGTTGTGTTGATGCTCGGAAGAAACTGACCCAGCGCCACATGCACTTGCTCGATCTGGTTCAAAACATTTGCCCGCGCCTGTTTGAGAAATGGGCGCCGCTGTTTCCCAAGCTCGATCGCATCGACCAGCGCGATGTTGCGCGGGATGTAGGGCATTTCACCAACAACTTCAAGCGGCGGATTTTCGCCGCGCAGCGGGTTAAAATCGAGGCCGATGGTCTTGGCCAGAACAAGCTTGGATATTCGGTAGTTGTTCTGCGCAGTAATCAGTTGGGGAATTTGGTTGTAGAGAGCGACTTCCGCCTGCAGCACATTGAAGCGCGGAACTGTTCCCGCTTCGAAGCGGTTCTGTGATAGAACTGTGTTTTCACGGTCGCAATGACTTGGTCCAGGGTATTGCGGAACGCGAAGTAGGCGCTGTCTCGCTGAAAAAAGGTACCGCGGATCGACGGCCAGGTTGTGCCGTTAAAAATCAACTGCGTTCCAAGGACGGAGATGTTGTAGGATATATCGCTCAGCTGAGTATTAGTGACACTTGGTATCGGGGACGGGCTCGCCATGGGTTGGGGATCGCGGACCTGCGACGGCGGCGAGTCAACGAGGGACGAGGATAGCGTCGTACCCGCGGTCGTCGCAGCCGTGGCCGTCGCAGCCGTGGCCGTCGCACCCGTGATCGTCGCACCCGTGGTCGTCGGACCGGTGGTCGTCGTACCCGTACCTCCCAATATCCGGGCGCCAATCAGGTTCGGATCAGTCCATTCAAACGTTCCGCTCGGTGTAATATGCGGCAATGCCTGCGCCCGAATCTGAATGATCACGCCTTTTGTGCGCTTGATCTCCTGTTCCGCCCGCAGAATATCCGGATTACGCTGCAGCGCCGTCAGGATCGCCTGATCGAGAGTAAACGTGGGAACACCGCCTGCGGAAGATGTTTCACCGCCGCCAAAGGTCCGGTCGGTAAGGATGCCGATCTGTGCAAAAATCCCGAGGAAAAGAAACAAATTTCTCATTACCGGTTTGGCGATTAGATGCGCGAAGGCCAGCGCTCGGATTTAACGTTCGCTGCTTTGGCTCGATTTGGTAGCACTGCCGGCGAACAAATGGAAATCATTTCGATTGGCAGTAATCATAAATTTTACTGTAAATCTGCAACCAGGCCTTTTGTTCATCGGGGCTGAGGTGTTCCAAAATCTTTATTAGATTGCCAACCATCTCCTCACGAATACGCCGGACGAGAGCTGAACCCTTTGGCGTAATGCAGACCATTACCTTGCGACGGTCGTCGCGCGCGACCGAGCGCATGACGTAACCGAGATTTTCGAGCCGCGCGACCAAACCGCTCGCCGCCGCAGTGGTGTGCCCCATTTTCTGCGCGATCGCGGACATGGTGAGGACTTCTTTCTGGTCGAGAAAAGCGAGAAGAAAAAATTGCGGAAAGGAAACGTTGCCAGGCGCAAGCTCCTTGCACAGATGCAGCACGAAACAGCGCTGCATTTCCAAAACAATATGCGAAAGCCGTTCCGCATCCGCACGAATTTGATCGGTCGGACTTCGTGCAAACGCGGTGACGGTTCCCGTATTCAAGGCGATTAAGCTAAAAATGGGCGCATAGCCTGTCAAACCCCCTTAGCCGAAAGAATTGGCTAATCCCAAAGCTGAAGATTGACAATTTCACCTGCTTTCAACGATTCGCCCACGGCGACGCGCAACAGCGCGTTCGACTGGCTCAAACCGAAAAGTGCGTGCGATTCCTGGCGGCCGACAGGAGTAAATTTTCCGTCTTCCAGTTTTCCGCGGACGTAATGCGGCCGATCGCTATCGTTGGTCAAATCGGCAATCAACTTTGCCGGCCCCATCGGGAGATCGAGATTCGCCGCGCCCATCATCTTCAAAATCGCCGGCCGCACGAATTGCAAAAACGTCACGAACGCGGAAACCGGATTTCCCGGGAGGCCGAATACAAAACAATCACCAATGCGACCGAACAGAAATGGTTTGCCCGGTTTGATTGCCACTCGCCAGACGTCAATCTTGGCGCCAAGCGAGCGTAAGGTTGATTGGACCAAATCATGTTCGCCAACCGAAACGCCGCCGCTGATGATCAAGACGTGATTTTTCAGTCCTCGCTCGATTGTTTCGATCAACAACTCGCGATCATCGCGAGAATGTTCTGCTGATTTCACGATCGCGCCGCAGGACTTCAGCAAGGCTTGCAAAAGCGCTGAGTTGCTTTCATAAACCTGCCCCGATTTCAGTTGTTCTCCGACCTTCATGAGCTCGTCACCACTTGAAACGATTGCGACTGAAACTGCAGCGCCCACCGCAAGATCGCTGAAACCCTGCGATGCGAATAAAGCGAGCGTTGCCGCCCGAATTCGCTCGCCTTTGCTCAGGATTTTCTGCCCTTCACTCAAATCGCAGCCGCGCTTTCGGATGAATTCGCCAGGATCGACATCTACATTCAGGACGATCTCCTCTCTATCGCGTATTACATCTTCCTGCATGACGACCGCATCCGCTCCAGCAGGCATTGGCGCACCCGTGAAAATCCGAACCGCTTCGCCAGGGGAAATTCGAAGTTGCCGATCAGGGCCGGCCGGCTGTTCGCCGGTCACGAGCAACCGTTCGCCCTTTCTGCACGAACTCGCCACGACCGCATAACCATCCATCGCGGAATTATCGAAGTTGGGCAGGGGCAACCGCGCAAAATGATCTTCGGCTGCAAAACAGCCGAGCGCGCTCAAAAGCAAAGTTCGCCGGGCCGGCAGCGGCTGAATGGTTTTCAGAATTTTGCTGTGTGCCTCTGCCTCGCTGATCATCAGCAATCATTTCAGTTAGCAATCGAGAATTAGCAACTCCGATGAAATCGCGAGCACGCGACGCAGGTCGGTGTTGGCAATGGACATTTCTTCGCGATATTCTGGCGAGTTTTTGGTGAGGTGGCTGAGTGGTCGAAAGCAGCGCTTTGCTAAAGCGCCGTAGCCCAAAAGGCTACCGAGGGTTCGAATCCCTCCCTCACCGTTTCCCTCGTAAAGCGAGGGCGACAGGGCAAATGCATAACACTTTGGCATAACAAGTCTGCCGATTTCAGTGGTGTTCAACGTTGTGCGCTGAAGTCTCGCGCAATACATTCCAAGCGGGTGACGGGGCGGGGATCGCCCGTGTTGCGCGGAAGGATCAGCGTCAACCGGTTGGGCGAGCCCGAAAATTTTTAATCAAAAGACAAAACGTTTATGAAGCCAAAAGACAGTCAGAACGAATCGGGGGAAGAGCTTCGATCACAAACTGACGTGGAGCAACCGTTACCAGCAGGCGCAGACGTTCAGGCGTTGGCGAAATGGATTGGTGACAAGCTGCGCAAGAGGCAAGTCCCATTCCAAAGCCTTTGCAATACCGAGCGCAAGAAAGGCTCCACCGAGATGATCTACGGAGTGAAGTGGAAGGTGTACCGCACGGAACGTGGCTTTAACGATCTATTTTGGGATTTCTGGCGCGAGGTTGGCGAGAAGTGGAAGGACGCAGACCGAAAGAAGCCGCCGACCGGCTGCACGGAATCCGAACGCAGGGACATGGTGGCTCTCGCACGCGATGCGGACGCCTGGAAAAAACGAGGTGAGCAAATGCTTAATTCATGGAAAAGGGACGGAGTTGGACCTGCCGACTTTTTGTCGCTTGCCCGTTTTCGCGGGTGTTACTGTTTCGAGAGTCAAGTTAAGTTCATCACTGGACAAAACCGTCCTGATCGTGCGCTGCCATGGTTCCGGCGCTTCCTAAAGTCGCACTTCGGTAATGAGGATATGGCTGAATATCTTGAAACGGCGTTCCCTGAGGACCTTGATTCGCTCAAGGATGCGTTTACCAAGTGGAAACCGGAAGAACTATCGCGTCAGCGTCGCGAAGCGCGCGGCAAGCGCGGGCGCGTGAAATCAAAGAACGACAAGCGCCTTGGAGCGCTCGACAAGTATGGGCGCATGAGATCGACGAGCGCCAAGCGCCGTCTTCGATGATTTGACAGAGTTTCTCGCCGCAAGAAGTGGCATTCGTTCTTGGCGAGACGCCTTTTGTTACGGCTTACTCTACCTTTTGTTAAGTTTTAGCTGTCATTTGTAGCGAAGCGGGCGGCATTAGTAGAGCGCGCCGTGCCACAAGGCCAAAATCGGGTGTGGGAGGTTTCGCCCATGACTTCGGCACAAACCGGCGAACATCCGGCAACAACTGTTCCGCTACGTGAAGCAGCGGCGCGAGCATCACATGTCGATCCTGAATTTGTCGATTGTAAAGGTTTGGAAGCGGGCTGGGGAATAAAGCGTTCCCTCGCCTACCAACTTCTAAACGACGGCAAAATCAAAGGCGTCAGCTTGCGCCGACGCAATCGGATTCGCGGCAAGCGATTGTTCAGCGTTGACAGCGTGCGGGCCTTTCTTCGCAAGCAAATGGACGAAGCGAAATGAGCGGGCCATCAAAAAAAGAACGCCGTCTTTGTGGGACGGCGCTCCGACAACTCCAGCTGCGCGCAACGTATCACATGGCCGCCTTCCAAGCAAAGCTCTTTGAAAGACCTTTTTGGTTTTTCGAGCAGTGGCGCGGGCGACTAATGGATCGCATCGACAACGAGAGGAGGGACAGATGAGCGGTGACGTTCGCGAAGCAAAGCGCAAGCTGCCGCTCCCGGCGTTAATTCACATACTCGGACTCGGAGAGCACGCGAAGAAAAGCGCGCGCTGTCCGTTTCACGATGACAAGCGCAATTCCTTCTCAGTGTGGCGGAATGGCGCCGGTGCGTGGTTTTTCAAATGTCATGCAGGTTGTGGGGAGGGTGACGAAATCACCTTCTTGGAGTTGCACGAGCGCATCCCGAATAACGAAGCGACAAAGCTGTTTCTGGAAATGTCTAACGCGAATGGCGCAACGCTATCAGCATCGAAGCGAAGATCGACATCAGCTCTCGACTGGCGCGCGTGCGTGGAAGCGTTCACGGAAAAACACGTTGAACACCTCGCGAAATGGCGTGGTTACTCAGTCGAGTTTTGTTCCTGGCTGAAAGAGAACGGACTTGTCGGACTGTTTAACGATTGCATTGCTTTCCCGGTACACGATCCGGCAGGCAACGTTGTAGCAGCGCACTACCGGCTGAGAGACGGCTCGTGGCGCTACTATCCGCAAGGTGCAAAGGTGCGTCCCCTCGTCATCGGCGAATTGGTCGCCGGTGAGCCTGTCCACGTTTTCGAAAGTCAGTGGGACGGCTTCGACTATATGGACAAATCAGGTGAGCGTGACGGCATCGTCATCACGCGCGGCGCGAGCAACGGCGCGCTCGTGGCCGGTCTGATACCGGAAGGCTCAACGGTTTACGTCTGGACACAGAACGATGACGCCGGTGAGAACTGGCAAAAGGATATTTGCGCAAACACGAAAGGTACGGTGAAGCGCGCGAGGATTCCAGCACTGCACAAAGATTTGAACGTTTGGACGCGCGCGGGCGCAACGCCGGGCGACCTGCTCCACGCAATGCAGAGCGCGGAAGTCGTGAGCGAAGCTGAGAAAAGCTGGATGGATGCGCTGAACGAGTCTGTCGTTACCTCGAATGAACTGCGCGATCTTGAATTGGTTCCCCGTAAAAAACTTCTCGGAGATTGGTTTTGCGAAGGCGATCTTGGATTCATCTTCGCCTTTCGCGGCGTTGGCAAAACGTGGCTGGCGCTCGCGATAGCTCAGGCGCTCTCCACAGGCAGCAAGTTAGGAGATTGGCCGGGACACGCACCCGTGAAAGTTCTCTATATCGACGGTGAGATGCCGCCCGATCTGATGCGCTCGCGCTGCAAAGGGTTAGAGGCAGGCAACGACAATCTGCAATTCCTCAACCATGAGATTTTGTTCGAGCGCAGCGGCAAGGTGTTGAATATCACAAATGGGGAAATCCAACAGGCAATTACGGAAAAGTGCATCGCGAGCGGTGTGAAGGTCCTGTTTCTCGATAATCTCTCCACGCTGGCCTCTGGAATGCGGGAGAACGAGGCCGACTCGTGGGAGCTCGTGAACAGTTGGCTACTCGATTTGCGCAGACGCAAGATCGCGGTTCTGATCGTTCATCACGCCGGGCGCTCTGGCGAAATGCGAGGCACGTCCAAGCGTGAGGACAACGTGTTTTGGATTATCGCGCTCGACGACACGAAAAAGAACGCTGACGACAAGCGCGGCGCGCGGTTCATATCGCGGTTCACGAAACCGAGCCGCAACACGCAAGAAGACGTTCCAACTTACGAATGGCACTTTGTCACCGATGAGGCGACCGGCACTGTAAGCATAGGATGTAAGCTGGCACAAACGATGGACGTGTTCCTCGGACTAATTGAGGACGGCGTGACGGAGTGCGGTCAGATCGCGCAGGAAATGAAGATCTCTCCCGCAACCGTGAGCCGGTTCGCGAAGAAAGGAATTGATGCCGGATGGCTCAAAAAAGAGGGCCGTGAATATGTCCTTGTACCGCACGAAAAGTGACAAATCTCGTTTCGCGCTCATTTCATTTCGTTTCACGTTTCCCGCCTATACCCTTGAAATGTGAAATAAGAGCCTCTTTTCAGCCTTACGTACCTATGGAAAGCACACCCGGAACTATGAA
>QHOM01000031.1 GCA_003218785.1 Verrucomicrobiota bacterium | reverse complement strand
GGAAATCGAAATTGACGCAAGATCGACATCGTTAATCGTGCGCGGATCGAGAAAAACCCGGAGGAAAAATAACTTCTTCCGCTGTAGTCGCCGCCCTGTGGACGGCGCCATACGTTGGGGTTAAACACATTAGCCTCGCGCTTCACAGAGCGAAGCCGCTACAGAAATCAAAGGGCAGAAAAAACCGGGAGGAAAATAAATTCTCCTCCCGGGTTGAAGTTAGGGGTTGTGACCCCGAAGGAATTCGGGACCGTTATCGAGCGTTGGGCTTAGTGCCTCTTTTTCTTCGCTGATTTTTTCTTTGCTGCTTTCTTTTTCTTTGCCATCGACTATTCCCCCCTTTCAATCCGCAACGTGCGGAAGTTGGTGAAGAGTTGGGAATGACTTCACTTAATCAAGTTCAGTAATCGTCACATTTTTTTTGTCAAACGTTTTTCTCGCGAATTTTGAAAATATTTTTACGAGGGCGCGCGCGATATTTTTTTTTGGCGCGCGAGAAATATTTTCTTTTCCGCCATTTCGAAAGAAAATGGTGACTTCATTTGCATCGCTCTCCATTCCCGAATCTGCCCGACTCACATCGTTAGCCACGATGACGTCGCAATTTTTTTCGCGCAGTTTTCTTTGCGCGTTTTCTTCGAGGTCATCTGTCTCCGCGGCGAACCCCACGACGAGAAACTGTCGATCTTGTTTAGGAAGCGACGCGAGAATATCGCGTGTGGGAACCAATTCGAGCGAGAGAGTTTCGTTGCGCTTTTTGATTTTTTGTGCGGAAACGTTTGCCGGCTTGTAATCGGCAACTGCCGCGCACATCACGAGCATGTCACAATCGCGCAGATGTCGATGGACGGCGTCATGCATTTCGTCACTGGTCGAGATCGAAATAAAATGCGCGCCAGGCGGCCGATCGAGATTCACCGGACCGGAAATCAATGTGACGTCGTGTCCGGCTGCGAGGGCCGCTTCGGCGATGGCGTAGCCCATTTTCCCTGAAGATCGGTTCGAAATATAACGAACAGGATCGATCGGCTCGCGTGTCGGGCCGGCCGTAATAAGAAATCTCACGCGATCAAGTTATCCTGGCGTGCCAGCATGAACTCGGCGCGAAATGCGATGTCATTGACTTTCCACAGCCGGCCGAGCCCTTCGTAACCGCACGCGAGCATTCCTTCTTCTGGCCCGATGAACTCGACGCCGCACGCCCTCAATTTTTCGACGTTCTCCTGTGTCGCGCGGTGCTCCCACATTTTTCCATTCATTGCGGGCGCCAGTAGAATCGGCGCGCGCGTCGCGAGTGCGATCGCCGCGAGAGGATGACCGGCCAAACCATGAGCAAGTTCCGCAATAATATGCGCGGTGGCCGGTGCAATGAGAAGCAGGTTCGCGTGATCAGCGAGCTCGATGTGGCCGGGCCGCCAATTTTCCTTTTCGTCAAAGAAACTGGTTGTCACCGGGTTTTTGGAAAGCGTTTGCAACGTAAGGGGGGAAATAAATTCAGTGGCATCCTGCGTCATCACGACAAAAACTTCGTGACCCTGTTTGACGAGCAGGCTGGCGAGCTCCGCGGATTTGTGAGCGGCGATTGATCCCGTGACGCCGAGCACCACGGATTTTGTGTCCGGCGGAATGCGCACCACCTTTCGCGCGCTGGTTTTATCGCGTTTGCCTTTGGAGTTTCTTTCCATTCCAGATCGACAAGTTATTCGCGAATCAAATTACTTCTGAATCAAACGCCGGCTCAAATAACTTTCCACGCTCATGATATGCCGGACCTTTTGCAAATCCTCTTCGACCGATCGACTAATGACAGTGTAGCGATAATCGCGCCACAATTCCATCTCGAGCGCGGCTGTGGCGAGACGGGAGTCGATTTGTCCAGCTGTTTCCGTTCCGCGCTTTAGCAAGCGGCGGCGCAATTCTTCGAGATCGGGCGGCATGATAAATATATCGGTCAAGGCCTGGCGGATGAACAGATCGTCGTAATTGCGAATCGCGGCCGCGCCCTGAGTGTCAATATCGATCAAAACATCAACTCCCTCTTTTAAGTTTGTAAGCACCGGTTTGCGCAAAGTTCCGTAATAATCGCCGTGGACGTGCGCGTGTTCTAAAAAATCGCCAGCCGCGACTCGCGCTCGAAAATCTGCATCGGAAAGAAATTGATAATCTTCGCCTTCAATTTCGCCGCCGCGCGGCGCTCGCGTGGTGCAGGAGACAGAATAAAAAAGATCGGGAGTTTGCCGAAGCGCTTCCACCAGCGTCGTCTTGCCCGCGCCTGAGGGCGCAGAAATGACAAAGAGAATTCCGTGGCGGCCGAACTGTTTACTCAAGATTTTGGACTTGCTCCCGAATCTTCTCCAATTCCGCTTTGCAGGCGACGACGCGCTGTGAAATGGCCGCGTCGTTAGCTTTCGCGCCGAGCGTGTTGAGCTCGCGAAAAATTTCCTGCGTGATGAATTCAAGCGTCCTACCGACCGGTTCATTCTTGCGCAGATGATGCGCGAATTGCGCAAGATGACTCTCTACGCGCGTCAATTCCTCCGAGACGTCAGCGCGATCGGCGAAGAAGGAAATTTCCTTCAGCACACGTTCGTCGTCGCTGGCAATAGGCATCCCGGCTTTTTGAATCCGATCGAGAAGAGCCGCGCGATACCTTTTGATCACGTCGGGATGCAGCGCGCGGACCTCTTTCAGTTTTTTCCGAATCGCTTTCAGGCGATGAATCAAATCTTTGGCCAGATGTTTGCCCTCGCGCTCTCGCATTTTGATTAGATCGGCAAGCGCGGCGCGCAGCGCGCGATCGATGGCGGGCCACGATTCTTCCGCGCTTACTACTTGCTCTGGAAAACGCATTACACCGGGAGCTTGAAGGATTGTGCTGACCGTGATCTCCCCGGGGGCGTTTAACTCCTCTTGCAATGCGCGCATCGCTTCGTGGTAGGAGCGGGCCAGCTCGGTATCGAGGGCCAGCTTGCGCACGCCGTTTGTGCCGCTGTGAAAGGTAATGGTGGCATTGGTCCGGCCGCGCGAAATATTTTCATTGATCGTTTGGCGAATGCGCGGCTCGAGTTCGGCCAGATCGCGCGGCAGATTAATCACGATGTCGCTCTGCTTCCGGTTCACGGAATTCAGTTCGACGCTGAATTTTGTCCCGCCGTGATCGGTCTCGCCGCGACCGTAGCCAGTCATGCTTCTCATTTTAGACTTTAGATTTTAGATTTTGGATGGCACCCGGGCGCAACGTCTTAATCGAAGCGGCGGTCATAGCAACAATTTCATTCGCTTCATTCAATAATGATCTGACTTTCTGCCGACAAACGAAGGCGTCGTCGGTTGAGCAATCGATCGCGTCTGCCGGCAATTTGAGCGCGACCATAGATGAAAGAGGCTATGCATTGCGCCAACGCTTCGCAAAGAAATTGTGCTCGTTGAAAAGCGGCGTGCCCTCCGCTATGGACCCGCTGTGAACCACTGGCAGCAGGAGCTGGTCGCAACCGTGATCTTCGGAATCACTTACGTTCTCATCAGCGGTCGACAACTCAAGATTCTGCCGTTGAATCGTCCCGCCGCGGCTCTGCTCGGTGCAGTATTGATGGTCTCCACCGGGGGTAATGACACCGGAGCACGCCTATCGCGCGCTCAACTATGACGCCATCGTGCTCCTGCTCGCGATGATGCTGGTGTCCGCCTACCTTTCTCTCGCGCGTTTTTTCGAATGGGCCGCTGACGTTGTATTGGAATTTTCCCGCACACCGGGGCGACTCCTGCTTTATCTGATGCTCACGTCGGGAACTCTGTCGGCGTTGCTGGTGAATGACACGATCTGCTTGATGTTGACGCCGCTCGTCATCGCAGTAATCCGCCGCGGAAAACTCCCACTGCTGCCGTACCTGATCGCGCTCGCGACCAGCGCCAACATCGGCAGTGTTGCCACGCTCGTGGGCAATCCGCAGAACATGATCATCGGACATTTTTCCCGAATCCCATTTGCGCAATTTTCCCTGGCGCTCGCACCGGCGGCTGTTGTCGGCCTCGCGATCAACTTTATCATTTTGCGCATTGGCTTTCGAAGCGCTCTGCGAGCAGCAACAATCGAGCGGGAACCTCACCCTGTCCCGAAGCTTGATCGCATTCTGTTTGCGATCGTTTGCATTGTGTTTGTGTCGATCTTCGTCTGCTTCGTCGCTGGGCTGAATCTGGCGTGGACGGCACTTGCGGGCGCGGCCCTGGTGATGGTGCTCGCGCGTCGCGATACGCATGAAGTGCTCAAATTGGTCGATTGGCACTTGCTCGTGTTCTTTGCAGCGCTGTTTGTCGTGGTTGACGGATTGACCGACACCGGCCTGCCCGATGCCATTTATCGCCATCTGCAACTCGTCTTTGGATCAAGCGTGACAGCGCAGGCTTGGAATTTCACATGGTTTTCCATAGCCGGATCGAACATTTTCTCGAACGTGCCGTTCGTGCTTGTGGCGGGAAAATGGATCACGCGCTTTGCCGAACCGGTCTTGATGTGGAAAGTGCTCGCGTTGGCGACGACATTTGCTGGCAATCTCACCATCATTGGTTCCGTCGCCAACATGATCGTAGTGGAATCTGCGCGCGAACATCTGGAAATCGGCTTCTGGGATTATGCGCGCTTTGGTATCCCAATCACGGTCCTGACGACCGTCGCCGGCGTGCTGGTGCTGCTGATACTTCGCTGAGAAGATAACGCACTGCCGTTCGATGCGGCGAAGGGATGGGAATCGAGTCGAGCGAATCGATACTGATCCAGCGTTGTGAGTCCTTATTGATCTTCCGACGGCGACGCGTGTAAACGTTCAATGCAACGCGATGGTTGGTGAACGGAAAGATCGACGCGTACACCGGAGGTTCATCTGGCGATCGTTTTCGCAGCGTTGGCAAAATCCACATGCCGCACCAGCGTTCACGAGCTTTCTGAAGCAGAATTCTATTCGGTTGAACGATAAACGCGTGATTTTCGGTTAGCCGTAATGTTGGAGACCGCATTTTCTTTATTGGAAGACTTTCCGGATTTTTTGCACGGCAGAATTTTTTCACGGGACAAATCCCGCACTCTGGCTGGCACGGAAGACAAACCAGCGCGCCGAGATCGACCAGCGCCGAATTGTAGATGCGGGCGGAATACCGTGGAAGAAGAATGCTCGCGTGTCTCCAGAGTGCTTCTCGACCAGCCGTTCGATCGATCGGGTTGTGGAGATTAAACAGACGCGCCAGAACGCGAGCAATGTTGGTTTCGACGATCGGGACTGGCTGATTGAAGGCGAACGTCGCGACAGCATTGGCGGTGTAACGGCCGACGCCCGGCAATCCTCGCATTGCCGCGACACCTCGAGGAAAGTTGCCGCCGCGCCGGTTTTGCACTGTTTTCGCGACCGCCCGCAGATTGCGCGCCCGCGCGTAATAACCGAGGCCTTGCCATGCGTGGAGGACGTCACTTTCTGAAGCCCGAGCCAGCACGGCGAAATCGGGGAAGCGCCGGAGCCACTCATTATAATAGGGAATAACTGTGGCAACCTGCGTCTGCTGGAGCATGACCTCGGAGACGAGGATGGCATAGGGGTCGCGAGTTTGGCGCCAAGGGAGAACGCGGCCGTGCTTGTGGTACCAATTTGTTAGCGCCACATAGAATTGATTTTTTCGGAAAGCCACAGCGAAACACGGATTAACACAGATGACTGATTATGTCTTGCTGAGTGATTTGGACGGAATGCAATCTCTGTTTCATTTGTGGTAACCTGTGGCTGAATGAATTCGTATACACATCCGCTTTCGTTAGGGCAGGTGACAAAGCTTCGTGCGCTGCTCGAAAAGCTCGGGTTCGAATTTTCTCCAAAGGAATACACGCTTCTTTTTGCCCAGAAGAATAAGCTGAGCGTCGCAGTTTATGAAAAAGGACCGAAAGTGCTCGTGCAAGGCAGGGACGTAGAGGAGTTCGTGCAATTTGAGCTGGAGCCAAAGATTCTCGGCGAAGCGAAACTAGGTTACGAAGAAGTGCACTCGCCGGAAATGTTCGAGTCGCACTTTGGCGTCGATGAGAGCGGAAAGGGTGACTTTTTCGGGCCACTTGTGATCGCAGGCGTCTATGTTGACCGTGGGATTGCGCGTAAACTTCTCGATGCCGGTGTGCAGGATAGTAAACGAATCGGCTCGGATGCGCGTATGCGTGCCCTTGCTCAAATCATTCGAAAGACTGCCAACGGCTTAGTCGAGACCGTGCTGATCGGTCCGCAAAAGTACAACGAGCTTTACCAGAAGTTCGGCAATTTGAACAAACTGCTAGGATGGGGGCACGCTCGCGTGATCGAGAATTTGCTGGCAAAAAAACCGGATTGTTCCCGGGCGTTGTCGGACCAGTTTGCGGACGCGCACGTGGTCGAGCAATCGCTGTTGCGCCATGGCCGCAAGATCGACATCGAACAACGCACGAAAGCGGAATCAGATATCGCGGTGGCGGCCGCATCGATTTTGGCGCGTGAAGCTTTTATCAGGTGGCTGGAGCGGCAAGGGAAGGAACTTGGTTTGCGACTCGAGCGAGGAGTGTCCGCCGGCGTAAAAGAGACCGCGAAAAGACTGGTGGAAACGAACGGACCGGGTGTGTTGCGCGACGTGGCGAAAGTACATTTCCGAACTGCGCACGAGGTCGCTCCGAACGATTATGCGGCCCCGCGGCCGCGTGAGAATTGGCGAAAGTAATTGCGGATTCGTCCGCGCGGGATGTCCTGGCAAAGTTGCCATTGCGTTTCGTCTTCTTGTCGAGGAAGTTAGCCGGTTAAAAAGTTCGGTTTTTTGTTTTTAATTTGACCACCGCCACGGCAATGTGGAGCGATTACTAAATAGATATGGCAAAGCTAACCAAACGCGACATCGTTGTGGCCATCAGCAACCAAACCGGCATGGTCCAACACGAGGTATTCAACGTGGTTCAGCGGACGCTCGATAAAATTACCGACAGTTTAGCCAACAACATTCCCGTTGAACTGCGCAACTTTGGCGTTTTTCAGCCCCGGCTTACAAAGGCCCGCGTGGGACGAAATCCGAATCAACCCGGCAGCAGCTTCGTGATTCCACCGCGAGCGACGGTGAAATTTAAGGCTGGCAAGATTATGCGTCAGCGCGTGGAAAAGCTTTCACGGGAGTTAAAAGAAGCCGCTGAGCGGCAGAAGAACGCTAGTGCGCCCGCCCGCAGCGGCCCGTAACGCAGCTATTTACCCGGCCGATCGAAGTCAGGATTTCGCGGTAGTCTCGACATCGAGCAGATTTTTAATCGCCTCTTCTAACCGCTCAAAATTGATCGGCTTGGTCAGATGCTCGGAAAAACCTGCCGCTCGGGCTTCCTTTACGTCTTGTTCGGTTCCAAAGCCGCTAAGTGCAATTCCGGGCAGAGCTTTGCTGCTTCGCAATTCGCGCATTAATTCATAGCCGGTGCGGTCCGGAAGTCCGATATCGCTAATTAGCAGATCGAAATCCTGTGTGCGCACTTTTTCCACGGCCTGCTCGGCGGAATGCGCCACTGTAATTTCGTAGCCGCGGCGCTCCAGCATCCTCTTCATTCCGGTGCATGTATCATGATGATCGTCCACCACTAGGACGCGCCGATGCCTGGGCACAACCAAATCTTTTTCCGAAACGGCGCGTCGATCGCGTTGGGCGCCATCGCCGTCGCCGCTGATCGGACTCGGCACCGTTTTCAGTTCTAGCGAAAACGTGGAGCCTTGATCCTTTCCGGGACTTTCCACGCGGATTTTCCCGTCATGCGCATCGATCAGCGCCTTCGAAATCGCAAGACCTAGGCCGAGACCTCCAAAACGGCGGGTGATCGAGGTTTGTCCCTGCTCGAAGGCGTTGAAGATTTTATCGATCCTTTCCGGCTCAATGCCCATCCCATTGTCGGTAATCCGAACCTCAATCCTCTCCGGCGCGGCGTTCACTGTCTCGATAATGATGCGTCCTTTTTGGTGAGTAAACTTCACGCTGTTCTTGATCAAATTCCAAAAGACTTGCTGCAAACGCGCCGGGTCGCCTGCGACATGCGTATAAGCAGCGCGAAGACGAAATTCCGCGTCAAGATGCTTCGCAGCAATGTCCTCGCGGCAAATCTCGTAAGCGCGGTGCAGGATTTCGTGCACGCAAACAGTCTCAAAGCTCAACTGCAGTTTGCCTTTTGCGATGCGCGTGACGTCGAGCAAATCGTCGATCAAACGCGCTTCCAGCTCGACGTTGCGTCGAATGACCTCGAGCGCCTCGTGAACCGTCGGGGAATCGGGAACGGTCGCTTCCAACTCCCCGACCATCGCGATCACTGGTGAGAGAGGATTGCGCAACTCGTGCGAAAGCAGCGCTAGGAATTGGTCTTTCGCGGCATTTGCACCAATCAGTTCCTGGCGCAGTTTGACACCGCGCGTTTTGTCTTCGACGAGATACAGCACGCCTTGGATGGTTTCTTGCGAGCCCTGTAGCCGGAGCAGGGTAATATCCAAAAAATGCGTCATACCCGTTTTGTCTTTTAAGGGGTGCTCGATCAACTGAAACGGTGTGCCAAAAGAAAGGACTTTCTCGATTGCTCCGGCCGGTGCGATCTTCACATCGTCGTAAGTGGCTTCCGTGATGTCGTCACTCTGTGGCAGATCTCCGAAACGCTGGGCCATGTGCGCAAAAGCGTCGTTCGCCTGAAGGAAACGGCGCGACCTCGGATCGACAAAGGCAATGCCACTAGGCATGTTCGCCAGGATCTTTTCGTTAAAGACGACTTCACGTTCAATGCGCCGCGTAGATTCCAGCTGGCGCTGATAAAACCCGCTTCCGAGCCACGCGAGAACCGCCGTGAGAACAACCAACCAAGCTGCCAGGACAGTCATTCGTCCGAGCAGGTCATGAACGGGCTTGTAGGCGAGACTTTTCGGCTGCACAACTACCGCGACCCAACCGGTCGATTCGATGGGGCTGAAAGAATAAAGATTGCCGTGCCGCTCGAAGTGCCCGCTCTTGCTTTGGCGGATCTCATTGATCAAAATCCCCCCTTCGGGAGAAGTCGCTTTGGGGTTCGGCTTAAAATCAGTGGCAAAAAGCGAGGCGCCGTTTTGATCGAGCACCTCGAAAAGAAACCGATCGGCAAACTCGATTGTAGACAAGCGCCGACCGATTCTTTCCACGAGGACAGAGATTCCAACATAACCGAGGATCGTCCTGTCTGGCCCGCGAACCACGCCGACGATATCGGTTACGAGCCGTTTATCTAGCAACCTGGGATGAACTGCTGAGACAAAGGTCCCATTCGACGCTGCCGCTTGCTTGCGCCAGCGATCGGAACCAAAATCCTGGCCGATCATCTCCGGAGCTGTTGGAATTGATGCAATAAGCCGGCCATCAGGCGCACTGATGAACATTCCATCGATGTAGGGATGCGAATAAAATGCTGAGCTGAGCCATTGTGCGACTGCCTGGGGACTCGGCGCGCTCAAAATGTTCGCGACTTCTGGCAGCGTCTGATAATACTCAATAATGCTACTACTGCGGGTTAGGTCATGGCCCACGAGGTGGCCCACCAATTGGATTAGGGTTTGCCGGTCGCGCAAGATCCTTGTTTCCAGGGTGTCGCGCAGAATTGTGTACGAAACGATGAGGGTTAAGACCGATGGGATCCATCCCGCTAAAAGGATTGGGAAGATGATCTTGAAACGTTCGAAACGGTCCCGTCTTCGTTTCTTAAATGTGTATCGCAATTGCATTCCCGTAGGTTGCGAAAATTAGCTTATCACCGTTAACCGGCTCGCCGCATCAGGCAAGGCGAATGTCGCTCACTCGCTTTGACGAATCGCGAGGTTTAACTGGCGCACTTGGGCATGAATCGCCTTCACATCCGCCAAGTTCAATCCCTCTCCGGTTGCTTTGCTTAAGGAAACGTGAATGGCGTTAACCGTGAGCGAAGTTTCTCAAAGAGTGACCTGTGCGCCTGTGCTGGCGGTAATGTCTTCAATTCTGCTGCGAAGTAATCGACCAGCTCGTGTTGCGCGAGGACTTTTGCCCGTTCGGGCGAAAAATCCAGTTCGATTGCCGCTCGTTGATCTCCAAGCCTCGCAAGCAGCCACCAAGACTGATCAAATGCGCCACTTTTTGATCGCGCAACTCGATCATCGCCTGTTCAACATCTGCTTGTGTCGCGATAAGTTCTTTGCGTAGTGCGCGCCACTCGCCGCGGCGCATTAGGCCAATGAGGCTTGGTCATGGCGGGTCCCCGATCAGCCACGGCAAGGCCACGACCTTCTCTCATCAAAACCCCCAGGTTATCGACCGCAGTTTCTTCTCTGCTTCGACAGTCAATCTGTTGGCCACCAATCTTCCAAAGATCGGAGTTTTTCGCTCGCGGCTGCCAGGACTCACTTTTGGAAATTCTCGTTGCAGTTACCCGAAAGGCAACCGCATGAACTCATCGAGTTGTTGAAATATGCGCGCGATCAACGGCGCAGTGTAAACATTCATGCCCAGTTCCTCGCGCTCGTATCCCTGTTCGGTGATTGGTTCCTCTTGCGGCATCACGGGTGTTGCAAGGCCGGTCGCACCCCCAATTACGAAGATCGACAATGAACACAACATTCTCGCTCTCTGCGCCATGCCCCGAGGCTTTTTCGTGCTAGAGCCGCCATTTTCACACGCAAACGTACGATTTTTTTTGATTTGACGCACATGCTGAAAACGGCATCATGTCGCCCTTGCTGTCTCAACTAGTAGCAGCGGTGGAAACTCCAATGCAAGGAAGCCTCGGACACATTATCTGGACCGTCTGCTATCTGAGTGTGCTCATCGGTCTTTCGGCGTACGGTGTCCATCGCTACTTCATCATTTATCTGTATCTCAAAAACCGGAAGCGCGCACCGGTTCCGGCCCGTTACTTTGAACAACTGCCGACGGTGACGATGCAGTTGCCAATTTTTAACGAGATGTACGTAGCCGAGCGTTTGCTTCGTTCCGTGAGCGAACTGGACTATCCCCGGGAGCTTCTCCAAATCCAGGTGCTGGACGATTCGATTGATGAGACCCGCGAAATCACGGCCTCCTGCGCCGACGAATTGCGGCAGCGCGGTTTTAACGTTCAACGCATTCATCGGGTAGATCGCACCGGTTTCAAGGCTGGCGCGCTGGCCGTAGGGCTGGAGGCCGCACAGGGCGAATTTGTTTGTATCCTTGACGCCGATTTTGTCCCGCCTCCGGATTTGCTAAAGCGCACGATCCATTTCTTCAGCGATCCGAAAGTAGGAATGATCCAGACGAGATGGGGCCATTTGAATCGCGGTTATTCGCTGCTCACCCGCATGCAAGCGATCTTTCTGGATGGCCATCTTTTGCTCGAGCAAACCGCGCGCAGCCGAAGCGGCCGGTTTTTCAATTTCAATGGAACCGCCGGTCTCTGGCGGCGTTCCTGTATCGAGGAAGCTGGCGGCTGGCAGCACGACACGCTCTGTGAAGATCTTGATCTCAGCTATCGCGCCCAGCTTGTCGGTTGGAAATTTATCTTTCTTTCTGACGTTGTAACTCCCGCTGAACTTCCAGTAGATATGAACGGGTTTAAATCTCAACAGCATCGCTGGACAAAGGGATCCATCCAGACCTGCAAGAAACTGTTGCCCACAATTTGGCGCAGCCGGCTTCCATTTCCGATCAAACTTGAGGCCACGGGGCATTTGATGTCGAACTTCGCCTACTTGCTGCTTGCTTTCTTATGCGTCCTCTTGCACCCCTCATCCGGCGCGCCCGGGGGTGGTTGGTTGCGGACGCTGCTAATCGATGTTCCGATTTTCCTAGCGGCGTCAGTCTCGGTAGCGATTTTTTATATTTGCGCGCAGCGGGAGCTGCATCCGCGAACGTGGATGAAAGAGATTCTTTTTCTGCCGTGCTTGCTCGCCCTTGGCATTGGTCTTTCGCTGAACAACGCGCGCGCAGTGCTGGAGGCGCTCTTCAATCACAAGTCGGATTTCACACGCACACCCAAGTACGGCATCGAACGCAAATCGCAACATTGGCGAACCTGCAAGTACCGGCCGCTGAAATCAGCCCTCCCGCTCGCAGAACTGGCTTTCGCGATTTATTTCACCTACTTCCTTTGGTTCGCGATTGCGCATGGACAGTTTCTCTCGGTGCCCTTCCTGCTCATGTTCCAAGGCGGCTTCCTTTATGTCTGTATCTCTTCGTTCGCGAATCGCTGGCTCAAAACCAGTTTTGGCGGCTCACGGCCCGCTACCGTAATTTCCGCGTGACAAGACGCTGACCTTCGAGTAAGAAAGGGCGCATGTTTCGGCGCTTCGCTATAATTTTCGGTCTTATTTCGCTCGCTCCTGCGCTGCCTGCCGCCCAAACCCAAGTTCAAAACGGTCTTATAATCAGTGTGCGGGATCAGAAGCTGATGCTTCTACAAAACGGTGGCAAGGTCGCAACTTATCCAGTCTCCACTTCCAAGTTCGGACTGGGTGATTTTTTGGGGCGAATGACAACGCCTCTTGGTTATCTCACGGTTGCCCAAAAAATCGGCGACAACGCACCAGTCGGCGCCGTGTTCCACAATCGGCGGTTCACCGGCGAAATTCTTACGCCAAACGCGCCGGGCCGCGATCCGGTCATTACGCGGATCATTTGGTTGCGCGGGCTGGAAGCTCAAAACGCGCTGGCCTTTCATCGCTGTATTTACATTCATGGCACGCCGGAAGAGAAGACAATCGGCCGGCCCGCCAGTTACGGCTGCATCCGGATGAAATCGAGCGACATCGCCGCCCTATACACTCAAGTTCCGCTCGGCGCGATTGTGCAAATTATTCCCGATCGTTTGCCCAAAGTGCGAAACGCGCCGCCAGCGCGGTCGAGTAATACCATGACGGTGCAAGTCGAAAAATCGAAGGCTCAGGAGCAGCTTGCTTCCGCATCCACTTCCGGTTCGCTCACGGTCGAGCAAATGCGAATGGCGGGAGCGCTCGCTGCAGAGCGACTGAAAAACCATGCTCGCAAAGCGCCGCCGGTTCTAAACAAAGGGACGGCAATGGTCCAAAACAATCCACGTGCTTGAGGGTAATCGCTCCGTGGCATTTGCAGGCCGCTGTGAGTGACTCTTGACAATCGTGATTGCGCCCGCGAGCGTCCACGCCCACACAGTTTTCGATCAAGCAATGGCCAACACGAGATCAGCCGTCAAGCGCGCCCGCCAGACATTGAAGCGATCGCTTCATAATCGCAGCGTGGTTACGCGTCTGCGAAGCATGCAGAAGCGAGCGCGTTCCTCGGCAACATCCAGCGCAGATCAAATCCGCGCAGTGATCTCAGCAATCGATAAGGCGGCCAAGCGCGGGATCGTGCATAGAAACGCCGCTAATCGCCGCAAAGCGCGGCTCAACAGAGCGCTCGTGGCCGCCTCAAGGAAGTAGTTTCAGGTTCGAAGTTGATCTTAGCGCGCGGTTTGTCAGGGGCGGAGCAAATGGCCTTTGCATATCTCTCGGGACGGATAGATTCTTGCGAATGATTCCTGCTATTCTCCTTGTTCTTTCGGCCGCCGCTTATCGCGTTACGACTGGACTCTTGATTCACTCCGGCGCGAGCTGGCTTTCCAATTTCGCGCCGGTCGCAGCGATTGCGCTCTGTTGTGCGGCCTACTTTCCAAAAAGATACAAATTCTCAGTGCCTCTCATTACGCTTTTTATTTCCGACGCGGTGATAAATTTTCGTTACGGTGCGCCGCTGCTCGACCCGCAAATTTTCATGCGTTATTTCGCGCTCGCTGCGGTCGGCTGCGCCGGGTTTCTTTTGCAGAATCGCGCATCGCTGAAGGCGCTTTTGCCGGCTTCCATTGCTGGATCGACATTTTTTTACGGAATCACGAACGCGTTTTCCTGGTTGAGCGATCCTGGTTACGCGAAGAATTTGGGAGGATTCATCCAAGCGCTCACAGTGGGATTGCCTCAGTACAGCGCGACGCCGAGCTGGATGTTTTTTCGCAATTCGCTCATTAGCGATCTTCTGTTCACTATACTCTTTGTTCTCTGCATGAACTTCGGCCGAAGCGCTGAGAGGTCACGTGCCGGCGCCGCGCGGTTCCGTCCCGCAGCTGCGGGATGACCGCCATGCAGTCGGCGGAGCAGCGCGACGAAGTCGAGATGCTCTCGCTGATGCTGTTAATCCGGCGTTTCGAGGAACGCGCGAGCCAACAGTATCAAGCGCAGAAGATCGGCGGCTTTTGTCATCTCTACATCGGCCAGGAAGCGATCGTGGCCGGAGCGGTGGCGGCTGTGCGTGACGATGATTACATCATCACCGCATATCGCGATCATGCGCACGCACTCGCCCGCGGCACGAGCGCAAACGCATGCATGGCCGAGCTTTTTGGAAAAGAAACCGGATGCTCGCGAGGGCTGGGTGGCTCGATGCACTTCTTCAACCGGCAAAATCACATGTACGGTGGTCACGCTATTGTGGGCGCCCACGTGCCATTGGCTGTTGGATTGGCCTTTTCGATCAAGTACCGGGACGAGGATCGCGTGACACTCTGCTTCTTCGGCGACGGTGCAATCAATCAAGGATCTTTCCACGAAGCTCTGAATCTCGCTGCTCTTTATAAATTGCCGATCGTTTTCATTTGCGAAAACAACCTCTTCGCCATGGGCACGTCGGTGAAAAGATCGACATCGCTGAAGCAAATTGTCGATCGCGCAGAGGGCTACGACATTCCCGGAGAAATTGTCGATGGAATGAACTTTCGCGAAGTTCGCGACAAAGTCGCCGAAATCGTGGACTCCATTCGGAAGGAGCCCCATCCGGCGTTCCTCGAGGTTCGAACTTATCGGTACCGCGGTCACTCGATGTCCGACCCGGCAAGTTACCGCACCAAGCTGGAACTGGAGAAGTATCGGCTCGATGATCCAATTACGCGTTTGCGTGCTCAGCTCACGCGGGAAGGGAAATTAACAAACGAGCAATTCGATCTGCTCGACAAGCGCTCAAAGGAAATGGTGCTTGCGAGCGTAAAATTCGCCGAAGCAAGCCCTCAAGCCCTGATCGAAAAGCTGCACGATTTTACCTACGCGGACAGGGCAAAGCCGTGAGAGAAATTACTTATCGCCAGGCACTCAACGAAGCGCTGGCTGAAGAGTTGGAGCGCGATCCAAACGTATTCCTAATGGGCGAAGAGGTTGCCGAATATCACGGCGCCTACAAAGTAAGTCAGGGTCTGCTCGAGCGCTTTGGGCCAAGACGCATCATCGACACTCCCATCAGCGAGAATGGATTTGCGGGTCTAGGCGTTGGAGCGGCGATGGTCGGCTTGCGGCCGATTATCGAATTTATGACGTTCAGCTTTTCGCTCGTAGCTTTCGATCAGGTCGTGAATAACGCGCCGAACATGTTCACAATGTCGGGTGGGCAATTTAATGTCCCGATCACTTTCCGCGGCCCCAATGGTCCGGCGCATCAACTCGGTGCAACGCACTCGCACGCGACCGAAAACTTCTACGCCAGCGTGCCAGGGTTGAAGGTCTGCACGCCGGCCACGCCGCGTGACGCGAAAGGGTTGTTGAAAACCGCGGTGCGCGACAACAACCCCGTGCTCGTTTTGGAAGCTGAACTGCTCTACAGCTCCAAGGGAATAGTCGAGCCTCCAGACGAAGAGCTGCTCATTCCTCTCGGCAAAGCGGAAGTGAAGCGGGAAGGCAGCGATGTCTCGATTATTTGTTATGCACAGACTGTTCCGCTCGCGCTTAAAGTTGCGGCTCAACTGGAAGAGGAAGACATTTCTGCGGAAATTGTCGATCTTCGCTCGATCAAGCCGCTCGATGAGAGAGCAATTTTAGATTCAGTCGCAAAAACGCATCGCGTGGTGATCGTCGAGCAAGATCATCCGTTTTGTGGCGTTGGCGCAGAGGTCTGCTATCGAATTCAGAAAAACATTTTTGATGAGCTCGATGCGCCCATCTTTCGCGTATCACAAGAAGATGTACCGATGCCGTACAATGAGCGTCTCGAGAAGGCCGTGCTGCCGAACGCGGATAAACTCGTCGCGGCCGTGAAACAGGTTTGCTACACATGACGACGTTAAAAGGGTTACAAATGTTACAAGGTTCAAAACGGAGACTGTTGTAACATTGTAACTCTTGTAATTTTTTTAACTTTTCCTCCATGCCTGAAATTCAAATGCCGAAACTGAGTGACACGATGGCCGAGGGCACTCTCGTCGCGTGGAAGAAAAAGAAAGGCGACGAAGTTTCGGCTGGCGAAGTGTTAGCCGAAATCGAGACCGACAAGGCGACGATGGAATGGGAATCGCCCGAGGATGGGACGCTTACCGACATTTATGTTGAAGAGGGCGGCAAGGTAAAGGTAGGCGAGAGGATCGCTTTCATCGGCGGAGAAGGCGAGGAAGCGCCCAAAGAGGAGGAAAAGGAAAAACCGAAGGAGGAAAAAGAGGAAAAGCCTGAAACCGAAGAGGAGAAGGAAGAAGAGAAAGCGAAGCCCAAAAAGGAAGAGGCAAAAGAGGAGCCGGAGGAAAAGGCGGAGAAACCGAAGAAAGAAGAGCCGAAAGCTGAAAAGAAGGAAGAGAAAAAGGATGAAAAGAAGCCGGAGGTCGCTGGTGAAAGGCCTGCGCCGAAGGTCGAAAAACTTGAAGAAGCCCGAGTGAAAGCGTCACCGGTTGCGCGCCGGATCGCGGCCGAGCTTGGTGTCGATCTTGCCGATGTAAAGGGAACCGGTCCGGAAGGTCGCGTCACTGAAACCGATGTGCGCGCCGCTGCAAAATCAAAAACAGCTGCGTCACTAAAAACGCCGGTCGCGGCGAAAGTTGCAGCACCCTCAATCAAAGCTGGCGAAAGCGCGCGTATTCAACTTTCCAGCATGCGCAAAATCATCGCGCAACGCCTCGTCGAAAGTCTCGGCCCGATTCCGCATTTTTATCTCAACATCGACATCGACGCCGGGCCGCTCATAGCCGCGCGCGAGGAATTGAAATCCGCAGGAGAAGGGGCGGACGCTGCAAAAATTACCGTCAATGACTTTGTGTTGAAGGCCGCCGTGCAAGCCGCGGTGAAAGTTTCACGCGTAAACGCGTCATTCGACGGTGACGCGATTGTGCAGTACGCCGATATCGATCTTGCCATTGCGGTTGCAATTGAAGACGGATTGTTGACACCGGTGATTCGCGCTGCGCAAAACAAATCGATACGCGAGATCAGCGAGCTGGTGAAAGACCTGGCACATCGCGCGCGCAACAAACGAATGAAGCCGGAAGAATTTCAAGGAGGCACGTTCACTGTCTCAAATCTCGGCGGTATGGGCATCGATAGTTTTTCTGCGGTCATCAATCCGCCGCAAGGTTTCATCCTCGCGATCGGCAGGATTACGAAAGTTCCAGTGGTCGATGATTGCGATCAAATCGTCGTCGGCCATCGCATGTCGATCACAATGAGCTGTGACCACCGGGTAATCGACGGTGCACTCGGCGCCGAATATCTGAAAGAACTGCGGCATCTGCTGGAAAACCCGGCGCTGCTTCTGGTCTGAATCTGTTGTCGCGTAGGGCGATTGAGATTCTGGGGACCACAGACTCGCCCTGCGCTCCCGGAATCGTTATCGCACCGTCGTTTCCCACGTCATGAAGTCATCCAGCGTTTGCCGGGTTCTCGCGGCTACAAATTCGACAACGGTAGCGTCATCTACAAAGCCGAGAAACGGGGTTTTGTTCGGAATCAAATCGAATGGGTCGACAAAATAATTGAGAGCAGCAATGATCCACATGAGCGCGTCTTTTGAAACTTGATCGTATTCGCCGCGATGGTACGCACGGATTAAACGCAGCATCGTTTGGAGATAGGACCAGTTGTCTTTGAACGGCTCCCTGGGGACCGTCGCTGCCTTCCTCGCTGCCTCGTTGAAAAGCGCTTGTAAACTTTCGGGATTGGTGGCGCACGATTTCGCATCGGTTAGCGCTCGGGCAAATGCATCGCTACGAAGGGCAGGTTTCTGATACGGGATGCGCTGCTCCAGATTCTTTGAAGCCGACCGCTTCCGCGTCTTGCTGCGCGATTTCGTTTTGACTTTTTTCGACTTTTTCATCCGGCGCTATGAAAGCACTTCCATTCGCTGATGAGAAGCCGATTCGTCTTTAAAGATCGACACTTGATCCTAAGGTTTTGTCGCGAGAACTAACGGCGATGGTCCGGGCGTTTCGAGTTTGCGAACTTTTTTGAAGCCGGCTTCTCCAAGCCACGTTTTGATTTCGTTGAAGCTGAAAGTATCGCCTTTTTCTGTGTTCACGAGCATCTGCACGGCGAACATCAACGAAGGTAGCGGCTCAGTGCGGTCGTCGTTCACGAGCCATTCGGCGATTGCGATTGTGCCGCCGGATTTGAGCGCGCCGAAGGTTTTCTTGAGCAACCGACGGAACAAATCACCTTCAACAAATTTAAATCGATCGCCGACGCCGTATTTTTGAGTGATGCGTTTTGTCGTTGGAATCATGCCCGCCCAATCAATCGCGGTCACTCGCACGTGAGGCGATTTTTGCGCGAGGACAATTCCCCAAATTCCAGAGCCGGCGGCAAGATCGAGAACGTGCACTTCATTTTTCACTTTCGCAAGTTTCAGCGCATTGCCCAGCAACTGCGCGCCGCCGTAACTCATTGGAATAATGTTCTCGACCAGCTCGGTGAAAAACGCGGTTCCGGGTTGTTCCCGATTGCGCGACTCGGCCGGGCGACCAGTGCGAACGATTTCGTCCAATTTCAGCCACAGCGGAATCAATCGATTGATATTCATCGGGAAAAATCCGGCGAGCGTGCCGGGCTTTTTGCTTAAGAGAAAGGCGGCGCTCTCGGGCGTGAGCGAATATTTCTCGTGCCGATCTTTCTTTAAAAGTTCGAGGCCGACGAGCGCGTTCATAATCGCGCGCAAACCGCGCTCCGATGCCCCTGTCTCTTTGCTGATTTGCTCCACGGTTTTTGGTTCGCTCTCCAGCGAATCGAAAACTTTATTGCTAGCCGCTGCTCCAATGATCAGGGGCGGCGCGTAGGCGAACCCAAATTGCATCAGGCGCTCGGGAGTGACTTGCTTTTTCTTAGCTTTCTTTGGCATGGTTGATTTGGTTTGCTTGGATCGTAAGATCCATGAATAGCGAGCGCGGCAGTGCTCGCAAATCCAGTCAATCGTGTCGAACAATTCTTCTGGCAAAAAGACGCTGCGCACAGGGTCGTTCATTATTCGTGCAACGCGGCGTGATTCGAGAACAAACGACACGGCGCAACGCGATGTTTATTTTGCTTCTCGTCGCGCTGACCCTCCTGTTTTCCGGAACAACATTTTTGAAAACAACGCTCAATCCGCGCGAGCATCCAATCTGGTTTGTTCTATTATGGATCGTTTGCGGATGGTTGACCGTGACCGCCCTGTTGCTCGCGATTTTCGATTTACTGATCGTGAAACTCGAATCGCGCAGAGCGCAACGTGTGCTGCGGCGGAATCTGAAAACGAATTCGCCAAAAGCGACAATCAACGAATGATCGCGACGTGAAAATGGCGACAACTAGGCAGCGATCGTCCGGGCCGCGCTTCGGATCCATCGCCGGTCGCCATGCCGAGCTTCGGCAAGGCGGAGAGCAAGGCGGCTACAAATCCCGCGATGAGATGGAAGCGACCGAGTGCGCCACGCTTGCGCCGTTTGCCCAGAAATCTGGCGCTTCGCGCGGCAGAAAATACCCGGAGCGCAGCCATGCCTACCGCACAGAATTTCAACGCGATCGCGCACGGATCATTCATTCGCGCGCCTTTCGCCGGCTCGAGTACAAGACACAAGTTTTTCTGAACGGGACCGGCGATCATTTGCGTACGCGCTTGACCCATTCCATTGAGGTGGCCTCGATCAGCCGCACAATCGCGCGCGCATTGGCGCTTAACGAAGACCTCGCGGAAGCAATCGCGCTTGCCCACGATCTGGGCCATTCGCCTTTTGGCCACTCAGGAGAAGAGATGCTGGCGGAATGTATGCGTGATCACGGTGGGTTCGATCACAACCGCCAGAGTTTGCGGGTGGTGGAGTTGCTCGAAAATCCTTATCCAAGTTTTCCTGGCCTCAATTTGACATTTGAAGTGCGGGAAGGTCTGCGAAAACACCAGGCGTCTTATGAAATGCCGGAGGAGGTGGGGCAAGGTTCTAACTTGCGAAACAAGACCGCGAAGTTGGAAACCTGCGCCGCGCTGCAGAAATACCTTTGTCCATCGTTGGAGGCGCAGATCGCGGATCTCGCGGATGAGATCACGTATTACAGTCATGATCTGGATGATGCGGTCGATTTCGAAATTTTGAGCGCGGAACGATTGGAAGAAAACGAAGTCTGGCGCCGAAGCCATCGCGCCGTGCTCGCACGCTATCCTGACGCGCGCGAACCTGAGCTGCACCGGTTGATCATTCGGGACATTATCGATGTGCAAGTGCGCGATGTGATAACAACAAGCGCGCAATCGATTGCTCATGCTGGCGTGCAAAGTGCGGATGCAGTCCGCGGACAGCCGGCACCGCTCATTTGCTACAGTGATGATCTATTGCGAGCGAATCACGCGCTGCGGAAATTTCTATATCAGAATGTTTACTACCATCCACGGGTTGCCGGCGTGAACCGGCGTGCGTGCGAGATGCTGAGAAAAGTCTTCGAAACATACCTTCTCGATCCTGATCGGCTCGGCGACACAGCAACAAAACGAATTGAGGCAGAAGGGCTCTATCGCACCGTGTGCGATTACGTCGCCGGAATGACGGATCGATATTTGATGGAAGAGTACGCGCGGATCATGTCTGGCTAGGGGCAGTTCACGCGAACCGCCCACACGATTGAGGCAAATCGCGCCTACCTACGCTGCCGCGCTTCCATCTTCTTCCCGCAAATACTGTATCACGAGGCGCAGCCGCTGATTTATTGAAAGTTCTTCAAGAATGCGTTGGCGGTGCAGAGGATCGCTCACGAATGTTGAGGCGACGAGATCGGCGAGCATTTCCGGGTCGCATAAATCGGAGAGATACCGCTCTACTTTGGGCGGAAGCTGCCGTTGCCCATCGTTTTTGAGGTTCGAATAAAGCTCCAGGACTTTGGTGGCGAGCGCTTCGGTCTCAACCGAAGGGACGGAGTCAGATTCAAGCGAATCAATTGTCGCGATCGGGAATGGCTCTTCTTGCTCGAAATCTCTGAATCGTACACGTTCCAGTCCCTGCAGGATTAGATTCGAAGTGCCGTCGCCGCGTTCGACGCAGGCGCGAATGAGACCGACGCCGGCGATGTGAAAAAAATCTGCGCGCGATTGCCATTCTGCACAGTGTGGTTTGATCAGCGCGACGCAAAACATGCGGTAATGAGCGAGGGCGTGCTTCAGCATGTGCCGATAGCGCTGCTCGAAGATGTAAAGAGGAAGGAGCGCGTGCGGAAAGAGCAAAGCCCCGTGCAAAGGCATGACCGGTACTCGCTTGGGCAAAATGACGGATGCAGCCATACCGCGATCCTTTATTTTTAGTAAAATATCCGCGCTGAGAAAAGGGCAAGCAGGTCGCACGCTCAAAAATACTCTCGCTATCATCGAATTCCGAAGGCGCGAAGTTGTTCGAGCGACATTTGGCCTTCGATGTCGCTGTCACGAAGTGAAGCGTAGACGAGGATCGATCCGGCGCGCGAGAGCAGAACACGCGAAATTGCGCCAAGTTTGCCAATCCCCATCGCGCTTACGGCGAGATCGACATCTTTCTTTGTGACGAAGGCGAGCAGTCGCGCGAGCTGCGCCGGTGTGTCGGTGCGCGTCGCAACTTTGAAAATATCTGCGCCATGCGCTTTCGCCGCGCGCGCCTTCACGCGCAGGCGACGCGAATCCGGCGTCGATTTGAGGTCATGAAATGAAATCATGCGCCGTATCTTTCTTCTCCGCGCCAACTTGAGGAGGGGATTTAGAGCAGACGCCGAGCGCAATTCAACGTCGACATAATGGGCTCGGCGTAAAAATCGAAAAAGCAGATCGCGCCGCTGCCGCGTGGACAACTTATTTGTACCGCCCTCCTGCGGATGTCGCGCAGTAATAATGAGTGGTGCGCGCAATCTCGACAACTTGTTTTCCAGCTTATCGACCATGGGCACGAGATGATCTAGTCGCAGTTCAAACAAATCCGGTGGTTTGCGCATTCGGATGGCAAAATCCAGGCTCGCGCTCGACATGATGACGCCCACGAGGCGAGGACGCGGGCGGTCGTTGGCCGAGCTGCCTCCGGTCATATATGTAAAAGCGGCGTGATGTTTGCCGATCTCGGCTATCGCCGCGGCGCGTAGCGTAAAAGCATTCTCTCGACGTATTTGGCAAGGATGTCGAACTCGAGGTTCAATAAATCCCCGATCTGGGCACAATCGAGATTAGTGCGGCGTTTCGTGTGGGGGATGATCCACACGACGAAGCTTTTCGGAAGGACTTCCGCGATTGTAAGGCTGATCCCGTTGACTGCGATTGAACCTTTACTGACAACGTAATGCGCGAACTCAGCGGTTAGCTCGACTTCGAGGCGATGGTCGCGTCCGCTTTTTTCAAAAGCCAAAATGAGTGAAGTGCAGTCGACGTGTCCTTGGACAAAATGCCCGCCAATGCACGCGTTTACGGAGAGAGCGCACTCAAGATTTACCGGAGCCTCAGGCCGCAACACTCTTAGGTTCGTGCAGGCAACTGTCTCCTCGAGGAGATCGAAAGTGAGGTGATTGCCGCGGTGCGAGCTTATTGTGAGGCAACAGCCATTCACAGCTACACTGTTACCGTTCCGTATTTTTTTCGCGATGTGCGGCGCAGCAATTTGCAATTGGGCGCCGCGATCGCTGACGCGAACCGCAACCACACTGCCGACTTCTTCAATCAGGCCGGTAAACATAGATCAACTTTTAGCCGCCGCGCATCGTAACCCAGGAAACCAGGAAAAGCACCGGTAACAGGATCGGAAGGGAGAACCTTACGACGAAGCCAACAAAACTTGGTGTATGCATTTTGTGTTGTTGTGCGATTGAATTGATCATGAAATTGGGACTGTTGCCGATGTAAGTGACGGCTCCGAACAAAACCGCACCCATGGAGACAGCGACCATTTCGGCCGTGCCATTGGAAAGAAATTCGCGCACCGCGGTCGGGCTCTCGATGCCAAGACCGGCGTGGCCAAGAGCGCCGGCAAAGAACATTATGTAGGTTGGCGCATTATCGAGGACTGCGGATAGACCGCCGGTGACCCAGTAAAATTTCGCGGGCGTGTCAATTGCAAGATCGCGCGCGTGCAACTGCATATAATCGAGCACCGGGACTATCGTGAGAAAGATTCCGAGGAAGAGCCAGCCGACCTCTTTTACCGGAGCAAATGAAAACTCATTTGCCCAATGTACGCTTTTCGGTGTCGTGAAATAAGATCCTACGGTGGCAGCCAACATGATTGCTTCGCGCAAAAATGGCGGATGCTGGATGAAAACCGCGCCGACAATGATCGCGAGAAAAAAAATGTTGCGCAGCCCCTTCATATTGATCATGCGAACACCGGTTTCCAGCTGTCGAGCTGCTGCGGATGCGCGGCGAAAATTATGTCGATCAACATAATAAAATGTCAGAAGGAGACAAAGCAGCGCGACAGACCAGGACAGCCAGCAATGCTGAATCGTCCACCAGAAAGGCACGCCTTTGAGATAGCCAAGGAAGAGCGGCGGGCCCATCGGAATTAATCCACCGCCCACGTTGCTCACGAGAAAGATGAAGAACGCGGTGTGCAAACCGGTGTAACGATATTTGTTCGCTTGAAGCCATGGGCGAATGAAGAGCATGGACGCGCCCGTTGTGCCAAGAAAGCTTCCCGCGACTGTTCCGAGAAACAGAAATGTGCAATTGAACAAAGGCGTGGCTTGTCCGCGGATTTGCATGTGAATCCCGCCAGAGACGACGAAGAGCGAGCCGACCAACACCATGAAACGGATATAATCGCTGCCTTCATGCAGGATTCGTTCCGACTGCCGGATTCCAAAGAGATAATAGGCGGTCGTGATGGCCGCGAGAAAAAGGGCAATGAGATGATAGTAGCGTTCCCAATGATGTTTCAAGACGAGCGGGAGAAATGCGATGCAAAGCAAAAGCAGCCCGAAAGGCAGCATGATTAATCGACTCGGTTCGATCTGCGGTGCTGTCGTCAGAATGAAATCGCTTATCACGAATCTCACGTGGGGGCAGAAATGCGACAAAAACAAATTTCATGCAATAGAAACTAACCAAAATGTTCGAATCGGGCGCCCTCAGGTTTGCACGCGCTTGGATTTTCTCGAATTACGTCGCGCGCAGTGGCCGGCGGCATCGCTGAAGAAAAATCTTTGAGAGAATTGGGAAATCGCAAACATGCCGAATAGCGCTGACAATAAGTGTGTGCACACGTTAGGCGTTCCTCTTCACCCACCGTCAAATCTAGATGCAAGGGTGCGCATTGTGATTCTTTCCGGCATTCTCTTCTTGTCGGGAATCGGCGCGCTCATTTTCGAAACGCTGTGGTTGCGCCTGAGCGGTCTGGCATTTGGCAATTCGATCTGGGCAGCGGCGTTGATTCTTTCCAGTTTCATGGCGGGTCTGGCGCTGGGAAACGCGATCGCCGCATCATCGAGAGTTCGGCGGTGGCGGCCGCTACATTTCTACGCTTTGCTCGAAGTGCTCGTCGCATTCTTTGGTTGCACGATTGTTTTTGGTCTTCCGCTGCTGGGCGGGTTGATGCGGCCCGTTTGGCAAATGCTCTGGAATTATCAGCCAACTCTCCTCGGACTGCGGTTTATTTTGTCTTTCCTTATCCTCCTTGTGCCGACAACAGCCATGGGCTTGACGCTGCCGGTGTTGATCGAAGACCCAGTTTTGCGACGAACGAATTTTGGGCACACGATCGGTTTTCTTTATGGCTCGAACACGTTAGGCGCAGTAGCCGGCGCTGTGCTCGGCGAAGGTTATCTCATTGGAGCGTTTGGACTTCGCGGAACGAGTTTGGCTGCGGGTTTGGCCGTTTGCCTCGCTGCGGGGATCGCGTTGCTGACCGCAGGAATTGGCGGCGACAGAGGTGCGCTTATTCCAGAGGAGCGAACATTTCCGCTGCGCTTGGAAGTAAGCTATCGGCCGCCTTGGCGTCTGCTGTTCGTGAGCTTTGGAACCGGTTGTATTTTCCTTTGCCTGGAGGTGATTTGGTTCCGGTTTTTGCGCTTGTACGTTGCATCGTCGCCGACTGCTTTCGCGATTATGCTAGCGGTGGTGCTGGCGGGTATCGGGCTTGGGAGCATTGCGGCTAGCGCCATATACCAGCGCCGCTCGGCGCGACTGAATCACTTACTTCCCGTCCTTTTGCTGGTGGCCGCGATTTCGGCTCTTCTCTCGTATCTCTTTTTTCCGGGCGAGTTGATTCAGGCGCGCACCGGCCTGTTTGGTCTCAGATGGTGGCAGATTGCGCTGTTGTCCATCGCACTCATGTTCCCCGTCGCCTTGCTCTCGGGAATCCTGTTTCCATCCATTGTGACAAATGTTCAAGCCAGCGTGGGCGACCGGATGAACAGCACTGGAATCACGACGTTGTTTAATACTGCGGGAGCGGCGGTCGGCCCACTTCTCGCAAGCTTCGTCCTGCTGCCGGGCATCGGCTATCAATGGAGTCTCATACTTTGCGCTGCGGGATACGCTTTGCTCAGCATCCTCGTGACTGACCGCGCAGGTTGTGTATTAGCCCGAACG
This sequence comes from Verrucomicrobiota bacterium, assembly GCA_003218785.1. Taxonomy (GTDB): domain Bacteria; phylum Verrucomicrobiota; class Verrucomicrobiia; order Chthoniobacterales; family UBA10450; genus Udaeobacter. The sequence goes on along the minus strand of QHOM01000031.1, from coordinate 8,443 downwards.
CTTTCGAGAATCGGTTTAGTCGTCGCTGGGCTTTGGACCGCAGTGATTCTCATTCTGGTAATTTTTCCGTATCGGCGCGCTGAAGCGCATTTCGCGCATGCGAGCCATCCTTTCGAGGTGGACGACCAGGGGGATGTACTGGCGCACGTTGTGAAAAAGATTGAAGGGACCGCTGACACATGGCAGCTCGTGCGACGCGATCTTTTCGGCGAACCCTATTACTACCGGTTGGCGACCAACGCATTTTCCATGTCGGCCACAAATCCGTACGGCCAGCGCTACATGAGATTGTTTGCTTATCTTCCGTTGGCTTTTCGTCCCGAATCAGAAGACGTGTTGCTTATTTGTTACGGCTGCGGCGTCACAGCGGATGCGTTTCTTCATGGGTCGCATGTTAAACGGATCGATGTGGTGGACATTTCCAAGGAGGTGTTCGCACTGGCTGATTTCTATTCGAGCACCAATTACTCCAATCCGCTGCGGGATCCGCGCCTGCACCCAGTTGTGCAAGATGGCCGTTTCTTTCTCCAGGCCACTCCGCGACAGTACGATGTCATTTCGGGAGAGCCGCCACCGCCCAAAACAGCGGGCTCGGTTAATCTCTATACGGAAGAATTTTTCTCACTCATGAACAGTCGGCTGAAGGAAGGCGGAATCGCCACCTTTTGGCTGCCGATTAATCAGCTGAAGGTGGATGAAGCAAAAGCAATTCTTCGTGCATTTCATAATGCATTCCCGAACGCGTCCGTCTGGGCCAGTTCCAATCAGGACTGGATCATGATGGGTATCAAAGGACCGGGACGCAGCATCAGTGAAAAGGAAATTCGGCGGTTGTGGAGCGAACCGGCCACCGGCGCAGATTTGAGGCGGATCGGCATCGAGGTTCCCCAAGAATTGGGCGCGCTGTTTTTGATGGGCGGCGAGGAGATTGATCGGATCACACATGGCGTTGCGCCGCTTTCAGATATTTATCCAAAGCGGCTAACCGATGAGCCCTGGGACGAGGAAGCGAGTCACCGCTTTGCTACGACGTACATGGAGTCGCTTCCGGCGCTTCAACGTTTTCTTGACTCTTCGTTAGTGGCCGCAGTCTGGCCAGAGGCATTGAATGCGTCGATGGAATCATTCTTTGTCGTCCGCGAGTCGCGATATCTCTCCGAGACGATTGGAAGCAATAAGCTGGCCGAACTGGATCTTTATCTGCGCCATTCCGGCTTGCGACTGCCGGTCCTGGAGGTGCTGGGGAGTGATGGATTTCGGCTCGCCATCGCCGAGCGAGTGGCGAAGAAATCGCAAACGCCTCCGCTCGAAACCATGCGAGACTTAATTGCCGGAGCATTGGCGCAGCGGGATATCGGGGGAGCGATTCGGCTGTTGGAGAGCGAGAAAGATCGCGGCGTGTTTAGTCTCAACGACACGTTCTTGCTTACCTACCTCTACTGCTTAAACGGCAGTGTGAAGAAAGCGGAAGCGCTCGCTGCCGCTAATGCCGACTCAATCAAGAAAGATTGGTTCGTTGATTGGCTCTGGGAGAAATTGGAAACCGATTTCGGATTTCACCCGCCGGGTTAAGTTTGACGCTGAATCCGCGAGCTTCAGCGTGTAAATGGGATCGCGTCGATTGTCGATCCTCCCGGCCTGTGCCATGATCGCGCCGGTGAAGTGACAACCAATCTCTGATGCGCCGGCACGCTTTGTTTATTGGGATGCTCATTATTGTCGCGGCAGCGCGCTTTACGATTCTGCTGGCGTCGCAAACTCATGTTCATAGCGACGAAGCGATCATCGGTCTGATGGGCAAACACATTTTGGAAGGGCGCTATTTTCCCTTCTACATGTATGGTCAGCCCTACAACGCAGGCGCGGCGTGGGAAGCTTACCTGGCCGCGATTGCGTTCGCATTTTTCGGCGTCAGCGTCATTTCGTTGAAGAGTTGCATCGTCGTGCTGTCGCTGGTCTGCCTGTTTCTATTTTATTGGATGTGTCGCGTGCTTTATGACCAGCGCACGGCCCTGTTTGGCATGGTCGCGTTTGCGCTCGCTCCGTCGCTTCTCAAGTGGCACTTCCAAGTGAGAGGTTATTCCTGGTATTTCCTTTCCATTCCGCTGCTGACGATTCTGTTCTTGTCGATCCAATCGGCCCCGAATCCAAGGCGGCCGTTATTTCTCTTGTTCGGCATTGTTTCGGGCTTAAGCATCTGGAGCTTGGAGCTGGGAATCGCATTCAACGTCGCACTATGGGTCCTCTTCCTGATGCGTCGGAACTTATCGTTTAACAACGCGCTGGTCGCGCTCGCCGGATTCATTATCGGGTACGCGCCGGCCATTGCGTTCAACCTCACCAATCATTTCGCCAACTGGAACGCCGTGCTCGAGAAAACCGGTGGCGGCGGATTTGCGCTCCTCTTTCACCCCGACGCGCTCTCTCAAATTTTCCTGACTGAAATGCCGAAGTTCTTCGGAGCAGACACCGTACTCTGGTATTATCGAGAGAAGCCTGCTTCGGGGTTTGTATTTTACATGATCGCCTTGCTGGCCGCAGGCGTTGCAGTTTGGCCATTCATTCGATCGCCATCGAAAATTCCGGCAGCGGTTCGTGGCGGTTTCGCGAGCGGTAATGAAGAACGAGATCTGCTCCTGCTCGTGCTAGCATTGGCGTGCCTTATTCCGTATCTCACCGCGCCCTTCCGTGTGCCTGGATATTTTTTGGCCGGTTGTTTCTTTTTTGCGGCGCTCACTGGCAGGTTGCTGCAGCGTTGCTTCGTTTGCTCCAAAGCGCTGGTTCGTTTCGGCGGAGCCGGGATCTTGGCCGCCGCTGTGATTACGGGAACCGCGCTGATGATCAACACGGCGTGCCACAATCAAATCGAAACGTTAACGCTCTGCGATCACGGAGAGAACTATTGCATGACACGGATTCCCGGTGCCGATCTCGAAGGCGTTGAACAACATTTGCGCCAACGCCAGGTGAGCGGCGTCTGGACCACCGTTTCTTTTGTTTATCCATTGCTGTTTGAATGCAATGAAACATTCGCTGTCTCCGATGCGATTTTTGGTTATCAACATCGGGTTTATCCGGGGGCAATCCCCTGGCGGGAACCGGGCCGCGATGGACATGCTGCGTTTGTAATTGAAAGCGATTCGCCGTTTCGCGCGCCGTTGGAGGCGCGATTTCTGCAAGCGGCAGGCGTCGCGCCCTTGATCAGCGAATATGGGAAGCTCGCAATAATCGAGGCAAAATCTCGATGAACGCCTCGGTGCGGTTTGCAACGCGCCGTGAGCAAAAGTTGATTTTGCTCCTCTGCGTGATCGCTGCAGTCCGCGTCCTCGCGTTTTCCGCGGCGTTTCCGTTTTTCAACAATGTCGATGAGCAAGCGCATGTGGATCTGGTGATGAAGTATGCGCGTGGCGATGTCCCGCGCGATTTGGGTCATTTTTCTGCCGAGGCTGCATATTATTTGGCGCTCTACGGCACGCCGGAGTACTTCACAGCTCCGCAGCAGTTCGCCAAAGGCGAGTTCCCGCAGCCAAACTGGATATTGCCCGCCGATAAACGCTACAAATTAGTGGAGGTGACCAAGACTTGGTGGGAATCCCACGAGAATCACGAATCGGGGGAACCTCCCCTTTATTACGTCATTGCCGGTGCATGGCTGAATCTTGGCCGCGCCTGCGGCATTAAAGGCGGCTGGTTATTGTATTGGGTTCGTTTTCTTAACCTGTTCGTTGCTGCGGGTCTCGTGTGGACAGGATCCATTGCGGCGCAACTCGTTTTTCCCGATCGGGAATTCTCGCGACTAAGCGTTCCGCTGTTGCTGGCTGTCTGGCCGCAGACCGCTTTCTATTCAATACAAAGCGATGTGCTGTCTCCACTTTGTTTCGGAATTGCTTTTATCGGTCTTGTGAAATTATTGCAGACCGAGCTACCCGGTGTGCCTCTTGCAATTTGGACCGGGCTTGCGCTCGCGGCCACTTGCCTCGTGAAGACGGCGAATCTTCCCCTGCTCGGGGTCGCGATGTTGGCGCTGATCTTCAAGGTTGGACATCTCGCCCGGACGAGAAGGCTCAGGGCCGCCGTTGGCTCGCTAAGTGGGTTGGTACTTCGATTTTCACCCTGCATGGATTAAACGAGTTCTGGCCGGATCTGATGGCCAGTTTCTGGCGCGGCGAATTTATATGGCACGGTCAACGACTCGCGTCGGCAGCGACCGACGCATTCTACTGGGTGTCTTCCACGCTCGCGATGGGCTTGACGGTAGTGAGTCTCTTCTCCGTCCAAGGAAAACTCAGTTGGCGTCAGCGGGAGGATCTTTGGCTTGCGCTACTAAGTGTTACTCTTCTCGTGCTGTTCATCATAGTGCTCTCAATCGGGTTCGATTTTGGGCCGTGTGTTTACCCCTCGAACGAGCATCCGTACTTCACTTCTGGAAGATTGCTGTGTGCTGCGGCGGTTCCGTTTTTTCTGCTGTACTCTCAGGCACTGGATTGGGTGCTTTCCGGAATTCCTCGGATGTGGCCGCGGATAATTTTGTTTGCAGGAATTGTGCTCTTCATATTGGTCTCACAAGCCCTTGTTAACTGGCCGGCATTTTCTAGTCGCTATAATTTCTTTCATTTGAACCAGACCCTGTAGCGTTGCACAGCCGGCGTTTTGGCGGGCGATTCGACTATTTTTGGAAATGAAGCTTTACCGTAAAATCCGAAAACTTGCCTATCCGTTGACTTACCGGCGTGCATGGCGCAGAGCGCAACGCTCGATTTTTCGCCTGCCGCTTGGGCCGTTGCGGGCAAGCATCGATCCGGAACGTCTGCGCGAAATCCAGCAACGCTACGCCAGCTTGCCTGTTGGATACGCCAAATACGCGAATGTGGATCCTTGGTTGCGCTTGAATCGCGAACGTGTGCAAGATTTGAAGCTGCATCGTTCGGCGCCGAAGCGCGTGCTTGATCTCGGCTGCGGAGGTGGGTTTTTCTTGTTCATATTAAAAGGGCTTGGTCATTCGGTCCTTGGCCTCGACGTGGGGCGGGTATCGCTTTTTACCGAGTTGCTTGAGCTTTTTGGTGTTCCGCGCGTCGTTTGGAGGATCGAAGCGTTCGAGCCGTTGCCCGATCTGGGTCAAAAGTTCGATTGGATCACCGCGTTCTCGGTCAATTTTAATCTTTACCATCCGTCGCAACGGCGATGGGGGGCGGCGGAATGGGATTTTCTTCTGCGGGATTTGCAGCGACACCTGGCGCCAGGGGGCAAAATCTTTTTCGGACTCAATCCCCTCTATGCGGGCGATTACTACACGCCCGAGCTGCACGATTTTTTCCTAAGCCGGGGCGCGAAGGTCGAACGCGAACGAATTTTCTTCGACAAGGGGCTGCGCTTTTGAACTGACGCCGGGCGCCGGGATTGTCGCGCAAAGCAGCCAGCCGTGTGCGCCGGGACAGGATTCGTGCGACAAGCGAGTGATTTTTCCGTTCAAAGGTTCGCATTAACGCTCATTGCCGCTGCCACCAAAAAACGTTGTCTCCCCAATCGCCGCCCTCTCCATATCGCACCGGTGTGTATCCCATTGAGCGCATCGGGATTTGAGGCAGGTCCGGCAGCCAATCATTAGTCAACAAAAATCCGGCCGGCTTGAGAAGTGTCGAGATATTCTGAAGCGCTAGCGCCTGCTCCAATGTGTCGTAATAGAGGAAAACATTTGTGGCGATGATCAGATCGAATCGTCTGGTGGCCGATAGATCGAACTGTTCGAAAACAATATTCAAATCGACAGGTTTGCATGAAAGGATGACTTCTGGACGAATCCCGACTGCGCGCGTCTCAAGATCCTTGAGAGCTGGTGGAGGTTGAATCGGAGCGACGGGCTTACCGATCTCGCTGCCGAACGAACGCCAGTACTGGACTGCGTCAGCAACCCATAGCCAGGACTCGCGCGGCAATTGCACGACGTACTTCTCTCCCGTTTTGGCGCGGTCGTGCGCGCGGCGCAAATGCTCGAGAACCTCCCGACTAATGTCGAAGGCGATAATGTCGATCTTTCCAGGTTCGGCGAGTCCTAATCGAATGAGCGAATCGTAAACCGCGAACGGTTGCAGCGTCTGGAGCGGATAAAAGTCGTAACCGAATCCTTTGTCGGTGAAATCCAAACCAGGCCCGATCACCGCCACGCGAGTAATCGATCTCTCTGGAAGCACTGCCCGGTCCTTCATGTCGCGCAGCGCGCCCTCGATCCCGAAGCTCGACAGAATGGTTGTATCAAGCGAGATGCCGCGATCGCGAAACACACGCGAACGCTTGGAAAGCCCGGCCTCTTGGTTGCTCTCGCGGGTTGCCTCATCAAACTGTTCGTGAAAAGTGATCTGCTCCTGGACAACCCGCCGAAGATTTTCCAGGACCAAAGTTTTTGTCTTCTCGTATCCGGCGGAGCTGTCGGGATCCATTCCGCTGCCTCGGAGAACGTTTCGCAGAAAGATGAGCCGCTCGTTCTTTCCCGGATTGCGAAGGCCTTGCAAAAGATCATCCAGCCGCGATTGCAAGACCGCATCGTCGGAATCGTGCATCGTTATGACCCGCGGTTGGGTCGTGAATGAAGTGCCGAACAAGAGCAGGTTGATCATGGAATCGAGCGCGCCTTGCTCGAGACGCGCACGAACGATGTCATCCTCGTGCTGAGCCCAAGCCTTCCACTTGGCCTCGTTCGGTTCCTTTAACTCCGGCGGCAGTTCGTTAGCGAGCGCCTCTAAAACCGACTTGACTGTCGCAAATGAAACGACGGGTCGATGCCCGGTGTGTATTTGTTTGGCGTGGAAATGGGCGAAAAGCCAAACGCCGGCAACGCCGATGATCAAAGCGAGGACCAATCGCAGCGGACGTTTGGATCTTAACAACTTCATTCTCTGTGCTCGCATAAATTAGGCCGCGTTGATGCCGGTCGGAGATGATATCCGCGTAATCCGCGGTTCCAACGCTCAAAAAAAATTTCAAAAAAAGTGAAAAAAAAGCTTGTCAGCCTTTGGCATGTTCCATTAAACGGGAATCTGACGCGCCAAATAGGCCGCCGTGACCCGTTCAAAATATCTTAAAAAAAGTGAAAAAAAAGCTTGCCAGCCTTTGGCATGTTCCGTTAAACGGGAATCTGGCGCGACAAATAGGCCCTGTCACCCGTTCAAAAATATTTCAAAAAAAGTGAAAAAAAAGCTTGTCAGGCGTTCAAATATTCAATAATTCGTGCCCAAAACCTAACCAAACCAATGGAGAAACTAATGATAAAAAATGTGCTAAATAAGTTCGGATTCGTTCGCATCGCTTTTGCAGCGAGCGTCGGATTTCCTTTAATCTTCGCCGCAAACACATTTGCTCAACTACCGGCGCCACCGCCGCCTGCCCCGGCTCCGGCTGGGGGCCAGGCGGAAGTCGAGCGAGTGATTGTGACCGGTTCAAACATTCCGACTGCGGAAGAAACCGGGCCAAATCCGGTGGATACCTACCGTCCGCAAGACATCGAGAAGCTGGGTATCCGCAACGCAACGGACCTGCAAGAATTCATTCCGCAGGAGGCGGGTGGCACCGTCAACATGAACATCGGCAATGGTGGTGACGGTTCTGTCCAATTCAACCTGCGCGGGTTGTTGCCCAAGGAAACCCTGGTGCTGCTAGACGGAAAACGTGTCGCCTTTGGTTCGTTGGGCGGTGCCGGGACCAACGCCGGTGTCGACGTTAACCTCATTCCCTTCGTGATGGTTGATCACATCGACATCCTCAAAGATGGCGCCGCACCTATTTATGGCACGGACGCGATCGCCGGCGTGGTCAACTTCTTCTTGGTGCACAAGTTCCGTGGGCTGGAGATTGGGGGGAGTTACGGGAACACAGACCTGGGCGCCTCCAACGACATGGGTGAATGGGAGGCATGGATAAAAGCCGGCACGGGAGACGACAAGACCGACATTGTGGTCATTGCCGATTTCTGGGAGCGTACCGGCGGCCTCCTCAGCGGCGACCGGGACCTCTCCAGTAACGGCTTTCAAATACCCTTTGGGGGGTTCGATAACCGCAGCGGGAATTTCCCCGGCCGCGTTACAAGCCGCCGCTTACTCCCGAGCATCTTTTTCGCCGCGACCCCTCCTGGCGCAGGCAGTCTGCCGCAGTTCGGCGTCAACACCCCGTTGCCGCATTCAGCTCCGAACGGGGCAACTTCACCATTTTATAAGAACCCCTATGTAATTGCTCCCAATGCATATCCAGGCGCCCCCGGTATCATCGGCCCCAATTCTTTCGCGGGCGTAAACGGCTTTCCACAGACCGGCACTCAGTATAAGGGGGGTGGCGACTACTTCTTCTTTAACTTCGCGGCCTTCACGCCAGCGCTACCGCCAGCGGACCGTCAAAGCTTCTACGGTTCGTTCGTGCGCGACCTGTGCGACAAATACCTGGTGGTGTTTGCCGACTT
>QHOM01000030.1 GCA_003218785.1 Verrucomicrobiota bacterium | reverse complement strand
AAAGTTCACCTACTGGGATTCCCTTTTCGACGTCGGGTTGAAGGGTGAGATGGGAGAATTTGGCGATTATTTCAAGACTTGGAACTGGGAAATGGGTTTCCGTTACTCCCGAAACGACGGGCAGCGCCTGTCCGTTGGCGAAGCCAGCCAGCCTGGGCTGCGCGACGCGCTGTTGGATACCAACCCGGCCACGGCGTTTGATCCATTCCTGGGTATCACTGGCCACAACACCAAAGCGGCCAGACAAGCCGTTTACGTCACTCTGCATAACTCAGGCGAATACGAGTTGCCTATAGGTTATGCCACTATTAACGGCGACCTGTTTAAGCTTCCCGCCGGGCCAGTCTCTTTTGCGATTGGCGGCGAGTATGACGCGCCGAGATTCACCCGCGATCGCGACGCGCTCAATAACACGTTTCAATCGATTGGCTCGGTGGATGGGCAAAGCTTCCGGGTGAACCGGGATATCTGGGGAATCTACGAAGAAGTGCGTGTGCCTATCACCAGTCCCACGTGGAACTTCCCCGGTTTCTACAGTTTTGAGGTGGACTTTGCCGAGCGCGAGGAATGGTACAGCAACAACACCTCTGCAGTTCTGCCTTCTGGACTCTTCGCAGGCCTGCCGGCGGCGCACAGCGAGTATAACGCGCAGAAGCCGAAGGTTTCCATCCGCTGGGAGCCACTTGATCCGAAATGGATCGGGGCGGTAACCCTGCGTGGCAGCTATACCGAGGCGTTCCATGCGCCGACGCTGTCAGAACTCACGCCTGCTTCCTCGCAAGGCTTCCCAATCGTGGCCGATCCGTTTTCGACCCAGACTGAGCCGCAGATTGAGGAACGCATTTTAGGAAACCCGAATCTGCACCCGGAAGTCGCCTACGAATGGACCTACGGGGCCGTTTACAGTCCGAAATGGATCAAGGGCCTGACGTTGAGCGCGGATTGGTGGCATATTGATATGCGCGATATCGTGTCGGCCCTCGGCGCGCAGTTGATCATCGAGAGTAATCCCCCGACTCCGGGTGTTCAGCAGCAAGGGCCTTTGGTTTTTCGTGGTCCTAGTGCAACCTCTGAGCCTGGGCCAGTCACGCTGGTAATCGATCCCAGCAGCAACCTTTCTGGCGCAATCTTCGAAGGTCTCGACTACGAAGCGATCTATATTCTGGATTCCTCGATCTTTGGCCACGGGGATTTTGGCAGGCTGACGACCACAGTGAATGGTACCTGGATATCCCGGGGTGAGTTTCAACCTACCCCCGATTCAAAACGGTTTGGTATCGCGGGCTCGTTCCTGCCGCCGGGATTCGCTCTAACCAGTTCGATCCCATGGAATCGAGCCAATTTCAGTCTGTTCTACGATGGCCCGGCCGACTCGTGGCTGGCTGGAGTTGATGTTGGCGCGATCGTCCACTGGACCGGTCAATACGAGGACGACAATGTCAGTCTGACAGGATCGACAAAGCTCCAGGATCCGAGGAGTGGTCCTTTTCCTTGGCGCGCGCGCAAAGTGTCGGCGTGGACCACGCTCGATCTGATCGCATCGTACACGTTCAATCTGCCGCCGCCCGCGCCGCAGGCGCCGGTGCCTGGTTTTGCCAAAGATGGCGGGAAGAACGTGAAGATGGAGGGCAAGGAGAAAAACGTCATGCCGGTCTCCACGGCTGAGTATAATCCCTGTGGATGGCGCGCCTGGTTGAATGGCACGACTCTCACGCTTGGGATGCAGAATGTGACCGATGAAGATCCGCCGTTCGTGGCTGGCTCTTTCGAGAACGGCTACGACGAGTCGCTTGCTACCATCAAAGGCCGGTTCTGGTACGTCGGGCTGAAAAAGAGATTCTAGATTTCTCCGATCAGTTAAGTTATGAAGAGGCAGCGGTTTGGCCGCTGCCTCTTTTGTTTCAGATCGAGGACGAATCAAAGCGGACTCGATCCGCGTTAGCCGCGCTTCCGATTGACGACTTGAAAATAGTCGGTTCGGAGGTTCGTTTATGGTAATATTGAACCGATGCAGGCCGCGTTTTATCAATCTGAACTCGACCAACCGCATCCAGGCCGTGCGAGAACGATCATAAAAGCGCATCCGGAAGTTCGCCAGTTGATGGTGCGCAATCCGTACACGGCGCTGATCGCTGTGTCGCTGGTGCTCATACAAACGGCGAGCGCGTATGGAATGGGCAAACTGGGATTCGGTTATTGGTGGCTCAGTCTTCTCATCGCTTATTGCATCGGCGCGTTCGCTAACCATGCCAATTACGTGATCATTCACGATGCAACTCACAACCTCATATTCCGGAGCAAAAGCTGGAACAAAATGGTGGCCATCATTGCCGATCTTCCGAACCTCACGCCCGGTGCAATGGGCTTCCGCGTTTATCATTTGAAACATCATTCGCATCAAGGTGATTACGAATACGACGCCGATCTAGCCAATCATTGGGAGGCGCGCCTGGTTAGCAATAAATGGTATCGCAAGGCAATTTGGCTGATGCTCTTTCCGTTTTTTCAGGTGACGCGGCCGCCCCGGTTAAAAGCGATCACCATGTGGGACCGGTGGTTTTTTGTGAATTTCGCGTGTGCGGCGGCGTATGATGCAGCGGTTGTTTATTTCTGCGGTTGGCCGGGGTTTCTTTATCTTGTGTTCGCGTTTTTCTTTTCGATTGGGTTGCATCCCGTGGGCGCGCGTTGGATTCAAGAGCATTACACTTACGATTTCGACCAGGAGACCTTCAGTTATTACGGACCGATCAATCGCGTGGCGCTGAACATGGGTTATCACAATGAGCACCATGATTTGCCTTCGATCCCATGGAGCAATCTGCCGAAGCTCCGCGCGATGGCGCCGGAATTTTACGATAACCTGAAGTATCACACCTCGTGGAGTCGCTTGCTCTTCCAGTTCGTCTTTGACAAGCGATACAGCCTCTATTCCCGGATTGAACGAATGAAACAGAAGGCCGAGTCTCAACGGGCTCCAGACACGACAGCCAATCAAATCGGCAGTCTTGATCTCAGCGCCAGGCCGATTAATTTTTAATTATGGCGGAGCGGCATTACATTTCGAAGAAGAACGAAACCGTTCGAATGTTCAAAAGCGATTTCATGGAGTTTTTGTCACATGTGCATCCCGTTACGCCTTTGGTACTCTACCTGCCGGTCGTCGGTTACATGCTTTATTTGGCGTTTTGGCTAAGCCGATTGTCGATCTTGGCAATGACGGGTTTGTTCCTGCTCGGTGTCCTGATTTGGACTCTTCTTGAATACATCATTCACCGGTATGTTTTTCATTATGAACCAAAGACCGCTTTGGGAAAACAATTGCACTACATTATTCATGGCGTTCATCACGATTATCCCAACGATGCTCGGCGTTTGGTCATGCCGCCAAGCATAAGCATTCCGCTTGCGATCTTATTTTTAGCGCTCTTTGCCATTACCCTTGGCCGGTTTGCGCCCGCCGTCTCGGCTGGATTTGGATTTGGCTACGTTTGCTACGACTCGATCCATTACGCGATCCATCACTTCGCGATGAAGCGGGGTGTGTGGCTTTGGCTGAAGCAGTATCATTTACGCCACCACTACAGGGATGATCACGTCGGATATGGCATCAGCTCGCCGCTTTGGGACTACGTTTTTAGGACAACGCGAAAGTAGCGAGCCGTGTTTCATGTAGCCACGGACCTGCGGCCCGTCCGTCTTTGCGACTCTTCGCGGGTCACGAGAAACGGCGTGGCTACCGCAGCACCGGTCAGGCTGCCAGTCTCACTAAACTCTTGTCCCAAATCCGAAAATTAGTAGAGTGACAGCCCCGATACGGAACTTCCGGCATGCAAATTGGGCCTGAGCCCTTTAGGGGGTGGCACAATGCAGCTGAGAGCGCCTTAAGGATTTGATTTTCAATGAGCGGCAATTTGAATCGGCAACTGTCGGAGCAGGAATTCGACGCGAAACTGAGTCTGGCTGATTTCGTAGTGGGCGACAGCGACGATCCGCTGGTTCCGCCACTGGCATTTACACAATGGCGCCAAGCCGGCGCCTGGGAGGCCACGCTTTATGAACCGGAGTTGCTCGCCACGGCAGATGCTCGGACGACGATCAATTACGAAGGCAAACCGCGTTCGGTCATTAATCTTTGCTCATACAATTATCTTGGTCTCGCGAATCGCCCGGAAGTGCTCGCCGCCGCCCGGAACGCGCTTTCCAAATATGGAATGGGCGCGTGTGGATCGCCTTTGCTCTCCGGGATGACCGATCTACATCGACAACTCGAGCGCCGGGTCGCGAAATTCCTCGGCCGCGAAGATGCAATGTTGTTTAACAGCGGGTTTGGCGGCGCGCTCGGAACCATCTCCGGTCTTTTACGCAAGACCGACGTTGCGATCCTGGATAATCGATCGCACTTGAGCCTGCGCGACGGCGCCGTGCTCTCGCGCTCGCGCGTCGATCGCTTCGAGCACAACGATCCGGCTTCACTCGACGCGGCGCTCGGCCGGAGAAAAGGCAAACGGCAACTTGTCATCGTCGAGGGCATTTATTCCATGGATGGAGATTTTGCGAGCCTGGACGGTTTGCTCGACGCCGCCGAGTCGCACCGTGCGAGTGTCTTCATCGATGAAGCACACTCGATGCTTGCTTGCGGAGCACATGGGCGCGGCGCGGCTGAACACTTCGGAGTCGAAGGACGGATTCCGCTCGTCTATGGCACTTTCTCAAAGGCGTTTGGCGCGCTCGGCGGTTTCGTCACCGGCCCGGTCGAGACATTGGATTACTTGAGATATTACGCGCATTCCTACGCGTACTCCTGCGCTTTGCCTCCCGCGATCGTCGCCGCGGTTTTGGAGGCGCTCGAAATCGCCGGGCGCGAACCGGGGCTGCGCGATCGGCTTTGGTCGAACGCGAACTATTTCCGCGAGCACTTGAACGCGATCGGGATCGACACCGGTGCGTCAACCACTTACATCATGCCGCTCGTTGTCGGCGATCGGGCGCGAATGTACCAATTGGGTCATGAATTGCGCGGCTGCGGGCTGTTCGTCGCGCCGGTTGATTTTCCCGCCGTGCCCGAAGACCGCATCTGTTTTCGTGCCTGTGTGACTGCCAAACATACACGCGAGGATCTCGACGAAGCGCTCAATATTCTCGAGGACACGCTCGTTCCAGCAGCGCTACAGAACGCTTGAGTGGGCAGCGTCTCAGCCAATGCCGGAACAAATCGAGCCAGCGCCTTTTACTCTCGAGGCCACTTACAAGGCGCGCGAGGTCGAAGGCGTTCTCGATCTTTATTTTTTTAGGCCCGTCGGATTTCGCCTTGCGCAGTTTTTCGCGAAAGTCGAAATGACCCCAACAGCTGTGACTTTGCTGGCCGGTCTAGTCGGGGTTATCGGTGGACATCTTTTCTACTATCGTGATCTGCGCACGAATGTTGTCGGCATGGCGTTGCTTGTTTGCGCCAACGCGCTCGACAATGCGGATGGTCAGCTCGCGCGCTTGACTCACGGGGAAAGCCGGGAGGGCCGAATAATTGATAGCCTCGCCGACCACCTCGTGTTCGTAAGTATCTATGTCAATTTGACTCTGCGCTATTTGGTTGAAGGCTCTTCCCCCGCCATCTGTCTTCTGGCACTTGCGGCCGGGGTCAGTCATGCATTGCAAGGCGCGGCGGCCGATTATTACCGCAGCACCTATCTTTATTTTGTGTCGAACCGATCGGGCCTGAGATTAGATTCTGCCTCTGCCCTGCGATCCGATTATCAAGAGATCAGTTGGCATTCCAAACCGTGGAATAAGTTCCTGCTCGCATTGTATTTGAATTTCACGCGCCAACAGGAAATGCTCGCGCCGCATCTGAAAAAGTTGCGCGATACAACCAGCCAACTGTTCCACGGCGAAATCCCGAGCTGGCTAAGAACGCGTTATCGAAATCTGGCCAGCCCAATGTTCAAGTGGTGGGGCCTGTTGATGACGAACACCAGGATGTTGGTTTTGTTTGCCTTCCTGTTCATCGGCCAGCCAATTTACTACTTCTGGCTCGAACTCACTCCGCTCAATTTGCTGTTCGTGTACCTGATTATCCGCCAGGAAAACATGTCCGAATCCCTGCTGGAAGTGGCGGTGAGATGGCGAGACGCGGCCTAGACGGCCTATTGTATTCGTGTCGGAGATCGAAATTTCAGAAGTCAGCTCACGCCGGGATCGCGATTCGTTTATCAAATTTCAATGGCGAATTTACGCGAACGACCCGGTGTGGGTACCGCCGTTAATCATCGAACGAAAGGCCTTCCTCAATCGCAAGCGGCATCCGTTTTACAAACACGGTGATGCCGCGCTATTTCTCGCCAGACACAACGGTGAAGTCGTTGGCCGAATTATGGCGAGCGATGATCCGAACTATAATTCGCTGCATCAATCGAATGTCGGCTGTTTTGGTCTCTTCGAGTGCATCGACAACCGCAACGCCGCCGCGGCGCTCTTCGAGGCTGCGGCCGGTTGGCTGCGCAAAAAAAATCGCACGGAGATTATGGGCCCGATCGATTACTCGACTAACTACGTGTGTGGATTGCTCGTCGACGGTTTCGAACATCCGCCCACTCTTCTGACCTCGCATAATCCCCGCTACTACCCGCGGCTCATCGAATCGTGGCGTTTCGGCAAAGCGAAGGACTGGTACGCATGGTGGTTTTCGGAATTTCCGGAGGCGGCGGAACGGCTGCGCAAAGTGGCGACGGCCCGCGCCGGCCGGCATGGCGTCACGATTCGCCCAGTGAATCTGCGCAAGATCGAGGACGAGAGCCGGCGTCTTCGCACAATTTACAATCAAGCGTGGGAAAAAAACTGGGGCTTTGTTCCCTTTACCCAGGCTGAATTCGATCACCTCGCGCACGAGATGAAGCCGTTTATCGTGCCGCAGGCAACATTGCTTGCAGAAATTGGCAACAAGCCGGTCGGCTTCGTCATCGGCGTGCCCGACATCAACGTTGCGCTCCGGCAGATCAACGGACGGTTGACCCGTTTTGGTTTTCCCATCGGCTTAATCAAACTGCTCTATTATAAGAGGAAAATCCGGACCGGCCGGCTCGTGGCGCTCGGAGTGATCGAAAAGTACCGGCGCGCTGGTATCGCCGAAACTCTGGTCCTGGGTTTGATGGACGAAGCATTCAAACGCGGCTTGACGGGCGAATTGAGCATGACGCTTGAAGATAACTTCATGGTCAATCGTTTTATCGAAGCGCTGGGCGCGACGCGCTACAAAACGTATCGTATCTACGCGAAGTCGTTAACCTAACGGCAGATCAGGGAAGCCCTGGCGCCGGTGAACATAACGTATCCAGCAGGAGTGCAAGAGATCAGCCGCGGCGGTTGCGACTTCCCAGAATGCCATGACAATGAGCGCCTTTTCCGGCGTGCCCAAAACAACGCAAGCCACCAGGACCCAGACATAAATATTGCGCCGCCCGCCGATAAGACGGACGATTCGATCGAGAAGATCGGGTCCAACCAGCGATTTCTCCGCTGGTAGGTAGACCCCTAGTTTGCCAATGCCATCGAGCGCCTCTGCCACAATGAGCAGAGCCAGGTAGAAAAAAGCATTAGGCAGTTGGCCCGAGACATAGAAGTGATACGCCAGTGCCGTCGGCCAGACGATTTCGAAGAATGAATCGAACCAATGCTCAATTTTTCCCGTCTTAGATGTCTCGACCTTGATTCGCGCCTGCTTGCCGTCGAGACCATCGAGGATGCCGATGATCAACGCGAGCAAGATTCCCCCAATGAGGTGACCGGTCACGAAAAGAATCGCAGTTCCGAAAGCCAAGGCTATCCATGACACGGTGAGCTGATTAGGCGTGATGGCGGTTTTGCAAAGTTTTGAAATGAGAAAAGTTTCGACCGGCGCCTGAATGCGCGCGGGAAAATCCTGCGTACCTTTTTGCACTGAGTTGAGAAGGATGCGCTCCGCTAGTTTGACATGCGCCGGAGGTGGTGCCGGAAACCAAAACGGTCTGAGCTTTCGCCGCAGCGCCGGCGAGTAGGAGGGTTGGTCGCTCACATCGACTGCCGCAATTGCGTTTTGTTCCAGGCCGTTATTGATCGCCTTTCCCAGAGGACCACTCTGGGTCGAAACCCAGTCGCGTTGCAGCAGTGCCGCACCACAGAATTTCGCGCGCAGTGTGTTTGGGGACGAAGCCACCAGCGGCTGAAATTTCGAGGGCACAGCGGAATCAACCAGGACCGCCGGTGAACTTTGTGTCGCGAGCAAGTGCAATAGGCGACTGTCGAAAACACTATCGCCTCGCACGACGAGAAGAAGCTGAGCGGCGTCCGGCCAAAGGTCAACGATCTGGTCAATCGTCACCAGTCCGGCCGGTCGGTCGCGAAACGTTAGAACCAGCTGCGCGCGGGACCTGCACGGTTCGGCCAATTGCGCCGCAATCAGGTCGGGCGTGCTGGAAAGGACAATTACCCGGGCAATTCCGCAGCGCTGCAACGTGCGCAAAAGACGTTCCAGCGTCGAGATTCCGCAGAGCTCGACCAACGCACCGGGACAATCGGCCAGGACAACGCATTCATGAGCCATCGTGATTTGCTTGATACAAGCTGCAGAAAGTGGGACCTGCTCCGACGTTGTAATTAGTAGACACCCCGCTCTTACTCGGCAAGTCCGCGCTGTTTTCCATCAGGCCAGCTTGCTCCCACCGCTACCCAGTGGTATTCGAAAGTGCTGTGGTTGCCCAAAGTTTATCTCCGGCGGCATCTTGGACCACTCCGAGTATGTTTTTTCGCCTCCGCTACAGCCCGTTTCTTGCCCAGATGGTCGTGATACGGCGCTGTAATCTATCCTGCGGATATTGCTCTGAGTATGACAAAGTCAGCGATCCCGTGCCAGTAGAAACACTGGAGGAACGCCTGCGGAAACTCAAGGCACTTGGAACGTTTGGGATTTCTCTTACGGGCGGCGAACCTACAATGCATCCGGAGCTTCCCCGCCTCATCCGTACCTGCCGCGAGTTTCGCTTCTACCGCACGAGCATGATTTCGAACGGCTTCCTTTTGCGGCCGGAGCTGATTGAGACGCTCAATAAGGCCGGGCTGCAGAGGATGCAACTTTCCATCGACGGGGTTCAGGCAAACGAAACGACGCAAAAGGTTCTCAACAACCTGAAGAAGCGTTTGCAATGGTTGCGGGACCATGCCCGGTTTGAGGTGGTTATTAGTGCGGTCATCGGCGCATGTCCTCCGGAGGAAGCTGACGAAGTCGTCTCCTTTGTTCGTCAGCTCGGTTTTGGCGCCCGCGTGCTTCTCGTGCACGACAGCCAGGGGCAACTCAACTTAAGCAGTGAAGACTTGAAGGCGTTTGAGGACATCGTAGACAAGCTGCCAAGGAGATGGCCGGAATTCTCAGGCTACCGCAAAGAACTGGTGCGCGGTCGCCCCGCACCATTCAAATGTCGCGCCGGCAGCCGGTATCTTTACGTGGATGAATACGGGAAAGTGAATTGGTGCTCACAAACCCGAAACGTCTGGTCCAAGCCGCTGCTGGATTACACGTTGAACGATTTGCGGGAGCAGTTTCACAACTACAAATCCTGTAACGCGACCTGCACGCTGAATTGCTCGCGATCAGCCAGTTTATTCGACAACTGGCGCCGCCAGCCGACTGCGACTGGTAGCTAGCTGTTCTTTAGGATCTCCTCGGTCCGCAGTACGCGCGCGCCTAAATGCTTTTCCGCTTGCGCCAGCATTTCCGGCGTGTCGACGTCTTGCCACCATGCGTTTCCAATATCGACGGCGCGGGCTTTGCCGTCTGACGCCATCGATCGCACTCCGTCGGCAAGACTGCAATCTCCGTCGCGTTTTACTCGTTCGAGGTAATCGAAAATGTTCAAGGGGCAGACAAAGAGACCGGTATCGACCGCATCGTAAACCGTTAAATCCTTGGCGATCTCAAAAATTCGGTCACCCTGAGTTTGAACTTTCATCGCATCATCGACATCGAAAATTGAACCGAGTTTTCGGTCGATCGCGACATTGAGTTGGTCGAGGACGGCGTTCCGGAGCAAAAGATCGACAATTGATTCATCGAACAAATGGTCGCTCATCGTCAAAAGAAACGGCGCCGTCACCTGATTGGCCGCCGCGAGCAGAGAAACGCCGTTTTGTTTTTGCCAATCGGGATTTTCGATGAAACAGGACTCGAGCTCGGACGGAATCAATTGTCTGACCGCCGCGATCATCCGTCCGCTTTGGTAACCAGTAATAAAGTGCGCCCTTTTGATTCCCGCGTGGATCAGCGCGTCTACCGTGTAACAAATCAACGGACGACCAAGCAACGGCACGAGCGGCTTCGAGAAAGTTTTGTCGGAGCCGCGCAGACGCGAACCCGATCCCGCCATCAAGATCACTGCATCGGAGATGGCAGTCATATGCCGTAATATCTCTTAAGACCCCAAATCCTGACGCGCTGGGGGAGAAATCTAAAAATTAACGGTGCGAGTTTTGCTTGAAACGCATCGCCAACCGTTATCCGCGGCGGCGGATGAACATCGTTGATCAATTTGAGAAGCGGCTTTGGCTTCATATCGCGGGTCATGCCTTTGACTCTTTACCACCGCATCGTTGAAGTCGGTGTAGATATCGCCCGGTTGAAGATCGACAACGCGTACTCGCGAATCTTGCAACTCCAGTTGGATCGACATGGTGAATGACGCCATGGCTGCTTTCGCGGCGTTGTAAGCCGCCATGAACGGAACGGGAAGACGGCCAGCCAGCGATGTGACATTGATGATCAAACCTTCCCCTCGTGCTTGCATCACGCGCAAGGCAAGCCGCATTAACTGAACCTGCCCGAAAACGAGAATTTGAAACTGGCTCGCGATTTCTTTTTCGGAAAGATTTTCGGTCGGACCAAAATGCCCGCTCCCGGCGTTGTTGATCAAAACATCGAAATCACCAGCTTCCGCGAGCGCGGCGTTGAATGCCTTCTCAACAGAACGCGGATCGCTCAGGTCGAGGTGCACCGGATACAATCGCGGCATCTTCGGAATGCGTTCCAGGTTGCGCGACGTGCCCCACACTTCGTGACCGTGAGCGACGAGTAACTTCGCAATGGCCAGACCAATGCCCGAGCTCGTGCCAGTAAGAAAAACTTTTTTCACGATTTGGGAAATGGTTTCGCGTCGCGGGACGCATTGCGTATTGCTAATGCAGTGATTCCTATTTTAACTGTCGCTCCGATGCAAGGGTGGCCTGCGACTTCAGTATTGTGCGAGTCGTGTTAAACACTCGTTCAACTTTACGATGTCGATTTTGTCCCAATGTTGCTGCTAATTTCGGTCGTTCTTGTCGTGTTGAGTGTGCTGGGTCTTAAGCGCCTGCTTTTTATCGTCAGAAAGCATCGGCGACAAGTCCGCTTCATCCGTGAAACTTTGGCAAGCGGCAGGACATCAGACGGTCGCCGTGTGATTGCTTCACTTTCGACGGTACCAGAGCGCATCGGTAATCTAGGGCCGACGATTCGCTCTCTTCTCAAGCAGACGAGACCACCGGATGAGATCGTGCTTGCGGTTCCGGAATTTTCGATTCGGGAACAACGGCCTTATGCGGTACCGATATATATTTCGCGTTGGCCGCATCTGCGTGTTTTGGATTGTCGCAAGGATTGGGGGCCGGCGACAAAGTTTATCCCCATCGTTCAAGAGGAGTTGGCGGCTGGCCGGGGAAATACATTGATAATGGTGGTGGACGATGATCGCGTTTACCCGCTAGATGCGCTCGAAACTTACGTCCATTACAGCGAACAGTTACCTGAGGCGGCACTTTGTTTTCGCGGCGCCGCGATGCCGCGAAGTCTGGATTGGCGTGACGCCAAGATGATTTACGCGAGTGAGCTTCGTGAACCGCGGCGCGCAGCCGTGATAACTGGATGCGGAAGTTATTTGATTCGACCGAGATTCTTCGACGAATCACTCTGGGATTATTCCCGAGCGCCGCGGGGAGCATTCTACATGGACGATATTTGGATCAGTGGATGTCTAAATCGTCGCGATGTGAAGAGATATGTTGTGCCCGCATCGGCCATGATGCGGAGTGTTCTTCGGCAGCACCGAACCTTATCGCTTCACGATGTTCCCAATGGGCGCCAATACCACAACAATGAAACGATCGCATTTTTCGGGGACAGTTGGGACGTCTTCGCTTCGCACTAAGCGCCCTGACGTTTGAGATGGGTATGGTGTCGCAACCACTGAACACCGAAGACTGCCAAGAAAGCCGCAGCGCTGGTAACTTGTCCGACAATTCCGCCCAAGAATGCGCGGCAGACGAGAGCAGGAACAAGCGCGATTCCTGTGGCGATCAGCGGTGGGCGAATATCGCTCCACGAATCTTTCCAGCGAAACACCCATCGCAGTGTTGCGTAGCGTAGAATCCCTTGGACGATGTAGGGCAAAAGAATGCCGAACGCCGCGCCCGTTACTCCGAACCGTGGAATCAGCCAGAGAAGCCCGGCAACAGCGACGGTGCATGTGATCGCCGAATGCAGCAGATTCAAACGCGGACGTTGCACCATGATAACTGTTTCCCCGAGCGCGACGAAGGCGTTCAGGGCCGAAGCAAGCGCGACGATGCCAAGCCAAGCGGCGCCTTGTCGAAAGGCTGCCCCGTAGATCGACAAAATGGCGCCGCCGGCGAGCGCCATCACGGCCACCAGCGGCAACAAGATCCAAAGCATCCATTGAGCAAGGTTTGAGTAGGTATGTGCAGCGCGTTCGTGATCGCCAGTGGCGGTCATGCCGGCCACGACAGGCGCGAAAATGGGGTTGAAAGCCTGGTTGACCTTTCGCAGGCCGTTCGCGGTACCGACGACTGCGCTGTAAACCCCGACGGTCGCGAGCGTCACGCCGGGCGCGTGCCCAACGAAGTAGCCGAGCATGATGAGGTCCAACCCGGAAATGAACGCGTTAATAAACTGGTAGACGCTGATCGACGCCGAGTAACCGATCAATCGCCGCGCTTCACTAAGCCGCGGCACAGCATCTCGATGCGCGGGAATCCGACGAAAGAGCTTGGATGCAAGCGCGAGTGCTACAACTCCGGATGTCGCGGTTCCGAGGATTGCGGCCACCTCGGGCGCGAATTTTCCGAAACCGATAACGAGTGCAAACAAAAACGCAAGTGTTGTGGCAATCGGTTCAGTCACGCCGCGCGAGTAGATGTCGTGCTGCATCACTTTCATTCCGCGCGAAACCGAAGTGCTGATGCGATACAGCGCGACCCCCGGCATGGCGCAGAGAAGAACCGCGAGCGCTGAAACCATTTCGGGCTGTAGATGCAGACGATGGCTAAACAGCCGGATCGCAGTGATCACAATGACCGCTGTAACCGCTGATTGCACGATCCCTAGGACGACGGCCACTCGAAACAGCCTCCGACTTCGCAACCGGTCGCCGACAGCCTCCGAGCGCGCAATAAATGTGATGATTGCATTGTCGAGACCGAGGACCCCAATCTTGCTAATGGTGTCAGTGGTCGACCAAGCGACCGAGAATATACCGAGCGCCGCTGGTCCGAGCAGCCGCGCGACGAGAAATGTGAAAATACCGCGGAAATTCGACGCCAACATCCCGATCGTGTTCAAGAAAGCGCCGCGTTTTAGCTCCACTCCGGTTTCGTCTACACGCGCCGTGGCATCCGCTGGCAGCGGCGAGACGCCCAGCGTAATCTCCATCGAACTCGCTGGTTTGCGACTTTCCTTAATGCCTGCGAATGCGTCGCGGTGATCCATCTGTCTGGCAATTCGTGAATCCACTAATTGGGTGGGGCGATTTCCGTATTATGTATCACTATGTATCACGAAAGAACGCAATACACTTTCGACATCCATCTAACATGCCGGAACCTTCTCTCCCGCCGCTGTTGATCGTCGCCGACTCGCCAGAGGCGCTGACAGACCTGTGCGGCATCTCGCTGCTGGAACGAATGCGTCGCATCGTAGTGCACCTCGGTTTTCGCGAAGCGATGATTCTGTCGAACTCCGTTAAGGCCACTGCTGCGGATGTTGCCAAACAATCGTGGCACCGTGCCGATATGTCGCTCACGTTTCGGGAGCGCAAGGGCGCGAAGGTCACTGTTGGCGAGATTGTAGATTCCCTGGCCGCAATGAAGGTCCGCTCCGGCGGGCGGATCCTTATCGTATTCGCCAGTTTTTATTGCGATGGCCGGCTGTTGTGCTCGCTCGCCCAGGCACGGATCAACTCCGCTCTTATCGACTCAGATCCACCATCGATTATTGCGCCATTTTTGGAAAGTTCGGATGCCTGCGGCCGGCTTTTTTGTGCGACCGTGCTCTCGAGCGAATGGTTTTCGGGGAAAAATCGAGCCGCTGCGCTAGAGCAAGAGATAGAGTTGGACGTAATGGCAGGCCGCATTGCAGCCATCGATGCTGCTAAACAGCAAGCGTACCTCTCGGACATGCGCAGGAGTGTTCGGCCGGTTTTCTTTCCCGCTCCTTCGCTGGAGTGCCGGCCGCTGGCCGAACGTTTGCTGCGCGACGCGACACAGAGCGGTGTGCTGGATTTCCCAGCACTGGTGCACGCGCCCATTGAGAAGTGGATTGTTTCGCACCTGTGCCGAACGACGATCACGCCTAATCAGATTACGCTTGGAACAGGAGTCCTCGGTCTAGGCGTAACGCTGCTTTACGCGTACGGATACCTTTGGGCTGGAGCGTTGCTCGCGTTGCTTGTGGGAATTTTGGACGGGGTCGATGGCAAGTTGGCGCGACTGAAGGTCCAGATGACCAAGACCGGCAAAAAGGAGCATTTGCTCGATTATTTTATTGAGATGTCGTGGTGGGGGGCTCTGGCGCATCATTTTCACACCACAGGTCAAGTTCGTTATGCTTATGTAATTTGGCTAGCCTTCTTTGCTTCCGATTCGGTGGAACGCGTCGCGAAGTGGTTCGTGAAGCGCCGAGTTGGTCGAAGCATCGACGACGTCTCTCGATTCGATCGACTCGTACGTCGCGTGGCGGGTCGCCGCAACATTTATACGTGGCTATTTACCCTTTGCCTGTTGATTAGAGCGCCAGCGACCGGTTTCGTCTTGCTCTGCTTGTGGGGAATGGCGACCGCCGCGGTTCACATCTTTCGTGCTGTGCAGATTCGCTGTGCGTTCCCGAACAAGATTGTTCCACCGATGTCGTAACACAACCCCGCTGTGTATTGTCGATTCTAACGCTACTTAAAAAATTGAATTTCGTGTGCCGCGCGGGTGGCTGGTAATAAGGCGGTGCTGCGGAAATGTTCTTCGCATAAATGAAGGTATTCGTCGACGTCACGAGCTCGTGCAAATCTGTACAAAATACAGGAATGCAAAGGATGACCCGCAAGATTTTTGCCGAGCTGAATCGCCGCATCGATGTTCGACGGGAATACACTCGGCGATTCGTATACAGAGCTCGGTGAAGCTGAATATCGGTTTCTCACTCAACCTTTTCAGAAGCGCTCACACGCGCGGTCAGGACCGATTTACTGAACTCCTCCGTCTGATCTCGCAGCCCCGAGTCAGCCTCGAAGAGGAAGTTGGACCTGACGATGTCTTTCTCACACCGGACATTTATCGCGATCGCGATCTTCGCCGCAAAGCGTTGCCAGATTTTGTCAGACGAGGTTTCAGATCGCAGTAATTGTCTGCCGACTTCCGGTTTCTGCTTCCGCCGGTTGGAGAAAAAGCCAGATGATCGCTGATGTGTATTGCTTCACTCGGTAGCCGAATTCGTCAGAGAAGGCATATCCGTGGTCGGTCTGCACTTGTGCCAAACCAGCGGTTAACCGATGAATCTAAGCTTTCACGACACCAAAGACGCTTTACTATCGCGAGCCATGGAGAACGAGGCAAAGACCGCTCTCATTACCGGCATTACCGGCCAGGACGGATCGTATTTGACTGAGCTGCTGCTCGAACGCGGCTACACCGTCCATGGTCTTGTGCGCCGGACTAGTAATCTGCTGCGATCGCGGATCGAGCATTTGCGCGGTGACGCCGCGGTTTATGGAGAGCGCCTGTTTTTGCATTATGGGGACCTAGGAGACTCAACTGCGCTTCGCCGAGTCTTTGCTGAGACTCGCCCTGAAGAGGTCTATCATCTCGCTGGTCAGAGTCATGTGGGTTTAAGTTTCGAAATCCCAGAGTCCACCTGCGAGGAAGCGGGAATGGCGACTCTGCGATTGCTCGAAATTGCGCGGGACCAACCACGCCCACCGCGCTTTTATCACGCGTCTACCTCTGAGATCTTCGGGACCGCAGCGGAGTCTCCTCAAAACGAGAATACTTCGATGCGACCATCGAGCCCTTATGGTTGCGCCAAAGCATTCGCCACGCAGTTGGCGCGCGTCTATCGGCAATCGTACGGATTATTCGTTTGCAACGGAATTCTTTACAACCATGAATCGCCGCGACGCGGAGAAAATTTCGTCACGCGCAAGATCGCACGCGCGGTCGCGCGGATCGCGCGAGGTCTCGATGCCGATCTTGTTCTGGGCAATTTGGAAAACCAGCGCGATTGGGGACGGGCGCAGGATTATGTCCGCGCGATGTGGCTGATGTTGCAGCACAAAACGCCGGACGATTACGTGGTGGCGACGGGTGAGACGCATTCAGTGCGCGAATTTGTCGAAGCGGCGTTCGCCGTTGTCGATCTTTCGTGGAAGAAATACGTCAAGCACGATCCATCTTTTGATCGTCCGAGCGAGCCGGCGCGCCTGGCCGGTTGCGCGGAGAAGATTCGCAAAACACTCGGCTGGCAACCGACTGGAACATTCTCACAGCTCGTGCGCGAGATGGTGGAAGCAGAACTAAGACTTTTAGAAACCTTAACCGCTGAAAGCGGAAGCGCGGAAAAATTGAACCGCTAAAAAGTTGAGGGTTGCGCAGAGAAAACAACGGAAAAACGGGCGAGAACGAAAATAGTCAACTCCCAAATCCGTTAAACGAATCAAACTTCAAACCAGATGGATGTTCGCAGGCCCTGAGGTCTTTCGGGCCAAGCCCGACACCTTCGAAGATTATCGGAAGCAAAGAGTATCTCCGCGTTCCAAAGCGAAATCTCGCTCGACCAAGTGCTCGCAGAGTGGCGGCAGGTCGCTCGAAGAACATCCACAGGAGATGGATGAGGGCTTCGAACCAGCAGCCAAGACGTTTGATCGCTGAACCGGCAAGAAGAGTTTTATAAGGTAACAGGAACGCCTCGCAGTCATTACGAGTTAACAGACCGGGATAGCGTTCGCAGATCTCCCGAAGAGTGCGCTCTCCCATCATCTTCATCGAACCGAGGCGCGAATCATCTTGCTGGAGGCTGAGCTGATCTCCATGGTAGCGCCATGTCGCCAATTTGCGCGGCAGATGCACCGAACCGGTATGAGCGGTGAGACGAAGCAACCAATTGTAATCGGCAATAGAGCCGACTTGAGTTTCAAAGGGCCCAGCCTTTATTGCGGACGATATCCGAATAAGCAATTGATTGAGAGAACAGTAAACGCTGCGCCCGGCGAAGTGTAGCAAACAATCGTGCGGCACGGGCCGATAATTTACGTTCTGCTTTATTTCGCCGGGGAAAGCAGTGCGAACGGTAGCCAAACTCAATAAGTCCGTGGTCGCCCGCACCGTCAAATGGCCAATCAAATCCGCAGGCGAAAGCTTGCCTCCGTTGCGATCGACGAACAAAAGGTCGCACACAGCAATGCCAGCCTCCGGATATTGAGCGCATGCCTTTAGCATCTCAGCGAGAAACTCCGGAGCCATTGTGTCGTCGCAGGTGGCAATGTGCAGGAATTCGCCGCGTGCGAGATCGATGCCCCGGTTAAGTGCGGCGTAAAGTCCATTCCGTGGAACCTGGTAGAGCCGAAAACGGGAATCAGTAGATGCGATCGATTTAAAAAACTCCCAACTGCCATCGCTGGAATGGCTATCAAGGACGATCGCCTCCCAATTGGAGAACCTTTGGGTTAGAAGAGACTCGATGCGCGCGTCGAGAAACTGACGCGCATTGAGAGACGGTAAGAGAATTGAGACTAGCGGTCTACCCACCTGAACTAATTTTCTTGGGAGCTAACTCGCTCTAAGGATTCGACTGCTTACTTGGACAAAATACTCTGTTTGAGAGCGTGTTCGAGCGTCGATAGGCCGCGCGAGCGAGGAGCAAATCGTGGCCATCATCGCGTTGTCGACGAAGTGATGAGGAACTGGACGTTCGATCCGCCTTGCTTCGTTCTTTAGTCATATTCGAAACCTCTCGGATACATGGGACATCAACTTGCCGCGCGACGTGGCTAGATGGGCTGACCCGAAGGCTTTGAGCAGAGCTATACGCCGAAACATAACTATTGAGTTCCTTTAGCGATGAAGATGGAAAAATCAGAGGTTCATTCCCGTAATTATCGGCGCCACGAATAGAAACGTGCTAATTTCCCGATCCCACGATGCCCGATTCGCTCCCTAATGCTGCAAAAGATTACGTCCTGGAAACGAGTCGGTCAATCTCGGCGTTTCGCAAACCGACGGGATCCGCCTCCAGTTTCTCTATGGCAGGTTGTTGATGAACCGCAATAGGATAATGGATCGGTGTTTGGACTCGCAGATACTTTAGATGCGCGCAGAGCTGGTCGCGTGTCGGCAAACGGACAACCAATAAACGGCCCTGCATCCTCGAGACGCTTGACGCTTGCCGGGAGGCATGCCAGACTCGCGTGGCTCAGTGGTTACGCTTAACCGCGAAGAGGCGCTCGGCGACCGGACGTTGCCGTCAAGCCGGTTTGGCCACATATTTCTCGACGATGAATTCCACTCATCCCTGCTGGTGCGGACAGACTGATCTCACCGATTTTTCACCTGAATACTTCTGTTGCGAAAACTGTCAGACCCTCGTACTCAAGAACTGGCCGCCGGCGGAACGATTCGACGTAATCGACGATGCCAGCGATTTTTACGGGCGCAGCTACTACGAGTCGCACGTAACCGAGAATTACGGATTGCCAAGCTTGGCGAAGCGGGCGCGCAACGATCTGAACGAGCGCTGTATGCATTGGATGAGAACTGTGCTCAAATACTGCCTGCCGCCGGCGCGGACGCTCGAATTG
Organism: Verrucomicrobiota bacterium; assembly: GCA_003218785.1. Lineage (GTDB taxonomy): Bacteria > Verrucomicrobiota > Verrucomicrobiia > Chthoniobacterales > UBA10450 > Udaeobacter. The sequence continues at coordinate 10,180 of QHOM01000030.1, read as the reverse complement.
GGATGCGGCCACGGCGGATTCGTTGCTCTGATGTGTTGGGCCGGTTTCGATGCAGCGGGCTTGGAACTGAGTCCCTGGCTGGTGGAATACGCAAAGTCCGCGTTTGGCGTCCCGATGCTTACGGGCACGATCGAAAAGCAGAATCTAGAACCGGACAGCTTAGATCTCGTCCTGCATTTCGACGTTCTCGAGCATCTGCCCGATCCCCGTACCACAATGCAACGCTGCATGGAACTGCTAAAGCCGGACGGCTTCATGATCGTTCAAACGCCTTGTTTTCCCCTTGGCCGCACGTACGAGGAAATGGTGCGAAATAAGGATCGTTTTCTCGAGCAGTTTAAGCCGGCCGAGCATCTGTACATTTTCAGCCGCCAGTCCCTCGTCCGATTATTCTCCGAGCTGGGAGCGCCCTTTCTTTATTTTGAACCGGCTATTTTCAACGATTACGACATGTTTACTATCGTGAGCGCGCACGAATTGTCTCCCCACACCGAACAGGAAGGTACCGAAGTTCTGCTGCGCCATCCCGAGGGACGCATCGTTCAGGCGTTGCTCGACGCCAACGCCCAGCATAAAGAGTTGGTCCGGCGTTATGAAGAGATTGATGCCGACCGCGAGGCCAGGCTACAAGCGTTGCGGCAGGCGGGCGCGCGCATCGAGGAGATCGAGGCCGACCGCGAGGCAAGGTTACAGAAGCTTCTGAAAATGGATGCCTTGTACAAGGCCATGGAAGAAAGACTTGCTTCGAAGAGTGCGGCTGATGGGTCGGGCGCCGCACGCTAGAACCGACGGACAATTTATGCAGCCTGCTATCTCGATTGTGGTGCCCAGTTATAACCAGCCTCCTGAGTTTGTCTCGGAATGTCTCGCAAGCATCTTCGCTCAAAAAGGTGCGAGCTACGAGGTCATTTTTGTGGACGGCCAGTCTAACCCGGAGACACTTGCGGCAGTTGAGCCTTTCCGCAGCCGGTGCGCGCACTTTATTTCCGAGCCGGACGAAGGGCAGGCGGACGCAATCAATAAGGGTTTGCGTCTCGCGCGCGGCAGCCTGGTTGCGTGGTTGAACACCGATGATTTTTATGAGCCTGGCGCCTTTCAGCACATGGAGAATGCATTCAAAAAGAACCCAGCTGCCCCCTTTCACATGGGTATTGGGTTCCGGACCGATCAAGCGGGCAAGGCGCGGCGCCCGTTTTATCCAGATAACTTCCGTTTCAACCGACGTGCGTTCGTCGCGGGACTCAATTACATCCTCCAACCTGCCACTTTTATTCGGCGCGAAGCGCTGCAAAAGGCGGGCGGGCTGCTCGATAGAAACTTGCATTACGTCCTGGATTCCGAGATTTGGTTTCGGCTCCTTACGCTTGGCGATCCTGATTGGGTCCCTTTCCCTGTCGCTTGCATCCGCGAATATCCGAGCACAAAGACTGCGACGGGCGGTTGGCTGCGTTTCATGGAAATCCAGAGGCTCGCCGACCAATATTCAAATTTGCAACTGACCCCTGGGGTCCTTTGCGAACTGATGCGGTTGATTCACGACCTCATGACCGATGCTGAAATCAGCAAGCTGTTTCCCAAAGAAGCCGAAAAAAAGGTCCTTGAATTGTGGAGTTGCGCCGGCGAGGGATTGCGCATGCTCGCTGGAAGAAGCGACGGTTTCCCTGTAAGCAACTAAGAATCCGAGGCGCGGGCATTGGTAATCTATTTTAGTGCACGGATCTTGCAGGCCCACTCCAGCGGAGGGATCGTTGGATATTTTCTTGGCCTCGCGGGCGCACTCGCCAGAAATCCAGGGCTTTCGATCCACGTTGGTCTGACGCCCCTTAATTTTCAAGAGATTGGCGCTTCCCTGCCAGACAATGTGGCGCGCCACTATCTTCCCGGCCCGAAAAATACTACCTGGGCAGCCAACGAGCGCAGGGCTATCGAGCAAATCAGGCCGGATTGGGTCGTTTATTGGTACCCCGATAAGCTTGATATCTATGATGCAGACCGCGCCTTCAAGGTTGCTTCCTGCCTTCCCGATCTTCAACATTTGGCGTATCCGTATTTTTTTGAGTCGGCCGAGCGGTCGCGGCGCGACTTCGCATTCGGTACTGCGATCGGATCGGCGGACCTGGTTTTTACGCTCTCGAAATTCGCAAGGCAGGATGTCGCGCGGACTTACGGCTGCGACGAGCGGCGAATAAAAGTGGTGTATCCCTCTCCCAGTCCGCAGTTTCTTTCCGGAAGCGCCTCGCCGGAGGCAATCGCCAGGGCAAAAAAGAAATTCGGACTCCCTCCGCGTTATGCGATTTTTCCCAGCAACTTCTGGCCGCATAAGAATCATAAAAAGCTTCTCGACGCGCTCCTGCGCGTACGCCGACGCGGAGTGGCAATACCGCTCGTGCTGGTCGGAAGTGCTTCCTCTGCGGAAAGGGCGTTAATAGAACAGCTCGAGCGGGCAAAATGCGAAGGATGGCTTTGGATGCTTCGTTATGTTGAGGACGAAGAACTCCATGCGCTCGTCAGCGGGGCCGCCTGTCTGCTTTTTCCATCGCTGTTTGAAGGTTTCGGAATTCCCGTGGCCGAAGCGCTGGCCGTCGGCGTGCCGGTGGCTTGCAGCAGCGCTTGCAGCCTGCCCGAAGTCGGGGGGGACACGGCCCGTTATTTTGATCCGCAGGAAGTTGAGTCGATCGCGCGTGTCGTGGAACACGCCTGGAAAAATGCACCCGCGGCGTCCAAGGCGCAGGCTCAGTCGTGTCGTTTCAACTATCTCGATTCCGCGGCCGAGCTTCTTGACGGGCTCCGGGAAACTCCCGCGCGGCGAGAGGCCCCCAGGCTGCGAGAAATCGCCGTCCTTGAGCCACCGCTGGTGAGCATCGTCACACCCTCCTACCAACAAGGCCGGTTTCTGCGGCAGTGCATCGAGAGCGTGCTTACTCAGGATTACCGGCAGATCGAGTATTTTGTTCTGGACGGCGGTTCGACCGATGAATCGCGGGAGATATTGAAAAGTTACGATGGGCGTTTTTTTTGGAAGAGCGAGCCGGACGGCGGGCAAACCAGCGCAATCAATTCTGGTCTACACCTTGCAAAGGGAAGTATCCTCGCCTTTCTCAACAGTGATGATCTGCTCCTGCCAGGGGCGGTCTCAACCATTGTCGCTGAGTGGAGACGTCAGCCCAGTGTGGATTTATTCTACGGGCGAGCCAACTATATTGATGAACACGGCGATATTATCCGCGAATACGATACGCGCGAGTTTCAACTCGAGGAGTTCAAGGGCCGCTGTATCATCTGCCAGCCGGCCGCTTTCTGGTGCCGGCGCATCATGGATCGCGTAGGGCTTTTTGACGAGGATTTCGAGACGGCGATGGATTATGAATACTGGCAACGCATCGCCGCTAACAAAGGGCTTATCGTTCGCATCGATAAACTGCTGTCATGTTCGCGTGAATATTCGGCAACAAAAACGAAATCCCAGCGTGGCAAGGCATACAAGGACGTTTTCAAGAGCCAATGGCGCCACTGGGGGAACGTTCATCCAGAGTGGTGGATGGGATTCCTCGATTACTCTAAAAACGAGCGGCGCGCTCTCTGGAGTGCCTTCGTTCCGGCTTCCAAGTGCGGGGAATTATCTTATTTTCTCTCCCGTTTTCTTCGCAGGCGGTCTTTCAAGTTTGAATCGCGGAAAGGACGCCGGCGCCTAAAGGGAACTTATGCCGGGCGCGTTCCATTTTATCGGTGATTTCTTAGCGAGGCGTCGCGATATCGATGCCATTTATGGTCCTCGCGCCGGAATCCTCTGTAACCCGCGAGCGAAGTAATCGCAGACAACATCGACAACCACCTCCAGGCATTTTGTGCCACTTATCTTATTACAATGCCGGCGATCATATGCGTCGGTCATAAGTTCCTACTGTGCCGGTGCAAATCTGGTTGGACTGGCCAGCAACACCAAAGTTGCCGATATCGATGTTGTTATTGCCCGTGGTGACGTTCGATTTTCGCTTTATGCTCTTTTATTTGCTAAAGATAGTCAGAAGCACGGAGCGTCTCGGCGGCGTCTGTCAGGAAGAGATCAAGTAATTGCTCAGGCATTTCATCCTTGTAACTTCCTACGATACCTCTGCGGACCAAGAATTTATCCTTCCTTCGAGCGGGATTTCCCTGGGCAAATCGTTCTTCCTTTGCGCGCATGCGAGCAAAGGAACTTTTTTCGATTACCGACTCGATCAGAGAATTTGATCGAGTGATGGCTAAGAACTGACAAGTCCGGACAAGTTGCTTTACCGGAGCAGCTAACAAGTCTTCGTACTTCAAAATCATTATCTCGGCGTCATACGGATTTGATTGCCACGCGTTCACGTGTTCATGCCACTTGCTCGGGTAGAGATTCCGTCCAGTGCGAACCATGTCGCCGAAGTCGATCTTGCCGTCATCGTGAAATGTCCTCAAGTGATGGAAGAAGGAAACCATCACGTCGCGTCCGTCGCGCAGGAGGTAAATTACGCGACGATATCCAGGACGCGGAAGATGGTGGCTTTTAAAATGCATCGGTGTCCCAAAGCGACGATAGTAACGCCGATAGTGAACGTCCGGAACAAGATGATCGACCAAATCATCCGGCATATACTCAGGGTCAAGGCCGTAAACGACGCCGGCGAGCAGATTTTGCATCCAGGTGTTGCCCGATTTTGGATAACCCACGACAAAAATGTCCTCGGGAACGGTCTCGTCGATCCGCATGAGGCCAGTGGAGGTGTGGATGCGGTCGTCAATCTCTCGATCCAGGGTTGAATAGCAACGAATGAACCTAATGAGCGAGCGAAGTTTCGCGAACATGGTGTGTCTCTTGTTTCCAGCTCAAATTCGGCTGGATGATTCCTCCGCGCGCCGGCATCGACCCCCGCACCGATGTTTCTTCGACGTCCAAGACCAAAACGTTCCCAGGAGCGCAGAGATTTTTGTTGTTCGGCATGCCTGCATTGACCGAAATAATGTAAGTTGCCGGACTGAGAAGCTGTCCGGGAATCTGGCAGCGAGCCGTGTAACGGCCCGGCGCGCGGCTGGAACGGAACTCCGGATGATCGGCGTCGTAGGTTTCGAATACGCAGAACCCAGTACTTGTCATCAGAGAAAATCCAACTCGTAAGTTCCACAATGGCTTTGCGATGGCATAATCAATTTCGACCGAGAAAGGTTTTGTGTTTTCCAACACAGAAGTCACCCTGCCCTCGGCGTTTCGAATGCGGATCGCAAAAAGCTTAAACTCGTCGACATGACGATTCGCCGTACCATGCGGCCAGGCAATCTCCCCTCGCCGCGCATCTGCAGTGAGATATTGCGTGACAACGCTCGAGGACTTGCCAGCAACGCGAATTACGCCAGCATCCATCCAGATTGTATTAGAGCAAAGTTGCGCAATCGCACCCAAATTGTGACTGACGAAAATTACAGTGCGTCCTTCTTTCGTCGCGACATCTTCCATCTTTCCAAGACATTTCTTTTGAAATTCAGTGTCGCCCACGACGAGGACTTCATCGATTAGAAGGATTTCGGGATCCAGGTGGGCGGCAATGGCAAAAGCGAGCCGCACGTACATGCCACTCGAATACCGTTTCACCGGGGTATCGAGGAACTTCTCGACCTCGGCGAAGGAGACGATCTCGTCGAATTTTCTTCGAATCTCTGCGCGGCTCATTCCTAGGATCGCGCCGTTCATAAAAACATTTTCGCGTCCAGTCAGTTCCGGATGAAAACCTGTCCCAACCTCGAGAAGCGCTCCAATCCGGCCATAGATCTCTGCCGTGCCGGAGGTCGGTTCTGTAATGCGGTTTAGAATCTTAAGCAGCGTACTCTTGCCCGCGCCATTGCGTCCGATGACCCCGGCTACTTCGCCTCTTTTGACTTCGAATGACACGTCATTAAGCGCCCAGAAAGTTTCTGATCTAGGCGGGCCGCTCCGCCCCAAACGCATGAGCAAACGTCGCGGCAAACCAATCAGATCATCGCGCAGAGTCCTATAGCCTCCGCGGGCGTTCCCTTCATGGGCGATCTTGAAGGCCTTGCTTAAGTTCTCAACAGAGATAGCGACGTCCGACATTTCCTCGCAATTGGAAGACTAAATGATATCTGCAAAGCCGCGTTCGGCGCGCCGAAAGAAAAAGGCACCAATGAACAAAGCGAGTAGGGACACGATGATAGTGAGTGAGAGAATACTTACCTCGAGGGCGCCGCGCCCGAGCACTGCCCAGCGGAAACCCTCAATCAAACCAGGTGCAGTCACGATACTTTACGCTCAGCGCAGAAAACAACAGGGCCACACCGGTTGCGGTAAAAGCCATCAAAATGAGAAAACCCGGTATTGCGGCCAGCCGAAACGTAAACGGAACTCCATAAATGGCCATTAATACGAAGAGTACCATCAGCACCACCACGAAATCGACCAATGCACCGAGTGTGTTGGCCAGAGGAATAAGCAGGCGAGGAAAGTAAACTTTGGAAATGAGATGGGAGCTACGAACCAGGCTGTTGCCGGCGCGTTGCAGCGCTTGCGAGAAATATGTCCAGACAGTCAGACCGCAGAAGACAAACAACAAGTAAGGCGCGCCATCGCTCGGAAGTTTTGCCACGCGCCCAAAAATTACCGCGAAAATTACTGCCGCGATGAGAGGTTGTAATACGACCCAGATGATCCCGAGCGCAGTTTGTTTGTAGATAAGCTTGATGTCGCGCTCTACTAGAATCCAGAGCAGGTCGCGATACTTCCAAAGTTCGCCAATGTTAAGCGCTGCCCAGCCTTTTGTCGGTCGAATGCGAAAAGTGGGCTTTTGCTGCCGGGCTTGCGTCCGAATTGGTGTCGCAGGTACTTCAGCAACAGTGGTTACGATGGGAGATTCCGTGCTCAAGGGAGCAATTTTAAGATAGCGTTCTCTGAGCGCAAGTGGTTTGGACGATTGAAATGCCAGCGCAATTTGCATCTCCACCGGCAGGCCATGCACCCGGAACTGAAAGAATTATTGCATGAGTGGCGATCCGACAAATCGCATATTTCACGAATTCAGTTACTATCGCTTTGGTGTCACTCAACCAGCTTGCCTGGCGTTTTTGTGAAAACCTTTTTCTTTCAGATTGATATGATTCGCCCCGCCGTCAGGAGCTGCTGCACATCCGTGCTAAACTCGGGAATGCAATGGATGACTCGCAGGATTTTCACGGAGCTTTTCGCGTCCGATCCCTCGCAGCCTGAACTGGCGCCACTCCAAAATTATCTACGCTGTCGATGTTCAGAATCCACAGCGCGTCACCGTGATAACTGGATGCAGAAGGTACTTGATTCAACCCCGTTTCCTCGATTCCTCGCTTTGGGATTATTCAACTGCGCCTGAGGGCCCGTTTTACATGAACGATATGTGGATCAGCGGTTGCCTTGAACGCCGAGGCGTGGAGAAATATGTCATTCCGGCTTCGAACATGATGCGGACCGCCATTCGGCAGCTTGGCATCATGATGCTGCACGATGTGCCCAATGGACGGCGCCATAATAATAAGACCGATAAGACCGCCGAGTTCTTCAGCTCGAGCTGGAACATTTTTACTTCCCGCTGACGATGCTTTTTCTGGATGTCACGAGCTCCTGCAAGTCGGCCAAGAACACCGGCATGCAGCGGACGACGCGAGCGCTCTATCTGCACCTTCGAAACCGACTCCCAGTCGCTCCCATTTGCTGGAACAGAACGGGCAGGTGCTATCAGCATCTTGGTCGGTGGGAGATGGAAATTCTCCAGAGCCCATTTAGGGTTTTGTCGAAAGCCACCGCCAAGCCGGAATGGCGCGGCGAGACTACTTTCGCGGAGCTGTATCGGCTTGTCTTCCGCAAACGATTTCGCCTCGAAAATCAAGTCACTCCCGCGGACATTCTCATCATTCCTGATTTTTGTTCTGGCATTAGAACGAAAAGGTTGCCGGAACTGATTGAGAGAACTGGTGTCCGAAGTGTGGCGATCTTTCACGACGCGGCTGCATTGCGATTGCCACGGTTGTCGGATAAGGCCCAAATGCGCTTTCAAAATTACTTGAAATCGCTGGCGGCGTTCGCCCAAGTGATCTGCATTTCGCACGAATCGCGCGATGACTTACTTCGGCGGTGGCATGAATACGGGAACTCGCCCACAACGACGCGCGTTGAGCCATGGCCGATTGAATTTGATCGAGCGGTGCGCGCGCCGGATTCGGTTGGGCCACGCAACATGATTGCGTGCGTTGGCTCATTCGAACCGCGCAAAAACCATCTTACTCTCTTAGCCGCAGCGGAGAAATTATGGCTGCACGGGCATGACTTCGAGTTGCAGCTTGTTGGTCGTACCACTGATTATTATGCGCCGAAAATGCTTCCCGCGGTATGGCGGTTGCAACGACGAGGACGGCCGCTACGCTGGCTCCGGCACGTGAATGATGAGACGCTGCACGACGTTTATCGATCTTGTCGTTTTACCGTTTACCCCTCGCTGTTCGAGGGTTTCGGATTGCCGATCGCAGAGAGCCTCTGGCACCGCAGACCCGTCGTTTGCGGCGGAAATGGTGCACTGGGCGAAGTCGCACAGGGCGGCGGCTGCCTCATTGTCGATCAAACAAATGCAGATGCGCTTGCCGCGGGCATGAAAAAGTTACTCAGCGATCAAGAAGCTTACGCGCGGTTGTGCGCAGAAGCGCGCGCCAGAAGATTTCGGTCGTGGTCAGAGTACATCGAGAAGCTCCTCAAACATCTACAACTTTGCCGCGGCCGACGTTAGTTTCCGCCGTTTCCGAGGTTTGAACTTCGCGTGCCACGAGGGTGGCTGGCAGTGATACGGCCATCTTTCATCTCGTGGATCCAATCACAGGCTTCGGCGATCACGGGATTATGCGTGGCGAGGAGCAAAGCATTCCCGCCTTTCTGCACGATGTTTTGTAGCAGTTCAAAGGCACGTTCGGAATTCGCGGTATCGAGGTTACCGGTGGGTTCGTCTGCCAGGATTACCCGCGGATCGTTGGCCAGTGCGCGCGCAATAGCGACACGCTGTTGTTCGCCACCGGAAAGATGACGGCTGGGCCTGCGCAGTTTGTCGCCTAATCCGACCGCTTCCAGCAATCCAGCAGCTCGCTCGCGCATCTCTGAATCGGAAAGTTGTCCGAGCCTGCGCATCGGGATCACCACGTTCTCCTCCGCACTGAAGTCTTCCATCAGGAAATGGAATTGAAAAATGAATCCGATGAACTTGTTCCGTTTATGCGCCATCTCGTCATCGCTCAGGTGCGAGACCGGCTCCGATTCGATTGAAACCCGGCCCGCATCCGGCGGATCGAGCAAACCGAGAATATAGAGCAACGTGCTTTTGCCGCAGCCGGAAGGGCCGACAACGGCGTGGATGCTGCCCGGCTCGAGATCGAGCGAGATCCCGCGCAACGCATGTACGCGCTCCTCCTCTTCGCCCAAGTAGCGTTCGATATCTCGGCAACTAAGGCAGATTTCCGAGTTCATAAGCTCGACCCGCGCAGGGTGACCACTGGTGGCAGCTCGGCGGCGCGGCGCGCCGGGACATAACTCGCGATGAATACGGCCAGGATCGCGAGCAACGTCGCCCAGAAATAGTGTCGCCAGTTCCACGTTACCAGAAAGTGATCGGCGTAAAGCAAGCCGCGAATCCGAATAGGAATGTGCGACACACCCCAGGTCATTGACGCGCCAAGTAAACAGCCAACCACCGACCCAGCCACCGCGATCAGCGCACCCTGCCATAAGAAAATCGCGCTGATATCGAGCCGCCGGTAACCCATTGAGCGCAAAATTGCGATTTCTTTTATCTTCGCCAGGACAGACATCGTCAGCACATTAAAAATACCGAAGCCGGCGAGCAGGATGATGAGAGAGACAGTAATGGCGGCGGACATTCTTAACGTCAGAAAAAGTTGGAGCGTGCTTTGTTCCCGCTCCTGCCAGCTTGATGCGTCATGCTGAAAGAGCTGTTCGAAATGACTGGCGAGGGCCGGTGCGCGGTCGGGGTCACGCAGCTTGTAGATAATCATCGATGCGCCAAAGGGTCTTTGCAGCAGGGTCTGTGCAACCCTTGCGTGCGAGTAAATCCGCGTGGAATCAACCGACCCGACCCCGGCGCGCGCAATCGCCGCTACAGTGAAACGCCAGTACTCGCCGTTG
>QHOM01000080.1 GCA_003218785.1 Verrucomicrobiota bacterium | reverse complement strand
TCCATTGCAAGGAGGCGCTGTCCGCCAGAGGACCGCCAGCCGCATAGCGAGGGAACGCTGCGGCGGTCGTTCGCTCCGGCGTCTTCATATCTGCATCAAATTAAACGAACACCTTATATATAAGCGGGCCGATCAAATTCTCGCATCCCCGATTCGCGATCCTATCGGCTCCGAAATATGAGGCCTCGGGCGTCCATAGCAAAGCAGTACTAACGATCGCTAACCAAGAAATCGCTCCAGCATGAGAGCGAACGTCGATCCGATGAGTAATCCATGTCCGGTTGCCTTCCCGCTCATAAAACTCAGCCTCACCCGACATGGTCCATGTAATGAATGGTTCGCTGACCGCGGGAGATGCACAATACGATGCGGGGAGAAGCGATGATGCACGCTTTGATTTCTCGCCACGCTTCCCCTCGACAGGCGCGAAGACATTTCCCGCCAATATAGCTTTCGTAGGCTTCGGCAGAAGTTATCTCAGGAATCGGCACCAAAAAATCGCCTATCGTGCCGAAAAACGCGAGGCCGCTTGTGAGCCGTTGGGCTAACGAGATCCACGCGCGCTGGTCGCGGACACGTTAGCAAGACGAGTAGAAGCGTGATTATTTTTGTGACCTCAGCGGCCAGTCATTTGCTCGAGCCTCTCCGGGTACCGAGCGCCTTGCACTTTAATCTTTGATGCGGCCGTTTCGATTTCACGAAGATCGTCGGGCGTGAGTTCAATTGCTGCCGCCCCGATGTTTTCTTCGAGGCGCTTCAGCTTCGTCGTGCCCGGGATCGGAACGATCCATGGTTTCTGTGCGAGCAACCACGCAAGCGCGATCTGAGCGGGCGTCGCCTTCTTCCGTTTTGCGATCTCGCCAAGAAGATCGACCAACGCCTGATTCGCTTTCCGCGCCTCCGGCGTAAAGCGAGGGAGAGTGTTGCGGAGGTCCGAACTGTCGAACGTAGTGTTTTCGCTGATCTTTCCCGTGAGAAAGCCCCTGCCCAAAGGGCTAAATGGAACAAAACCGATCCCGAGTTCCTCGAGCGCCGGCAGTAATTCCTCTTCAGGCTTTCTCCACCACAGCGAGTATTCGTTCTGGACTGCTGTCACCGATTGCACCGCGTGTGCGCGACGGATTGTTTGCACTCCTGGCTCGGAAAGACCGAAGTGCTTCACCTTCCCTTTATGGATTAAATCCTTCACCTTTCAGCGAAGCGTCGGCAACTTCCTTGATGTGCTCTGGCCGGCTATCCAAGCCGATCTGCTCACCTTTCGGACCAAGTTTGAATCCGAACTTAGTGGCAATTACCACTCGCTCACGCTTCGGAGCCAGCGCTTCGCCAACGAGCTCTTCATTGGTGAACGGGCCGTAAATTTCAGCGGTATCGAAGAATGTGACACCGCGTTCGACGGCTAACCGAAGAAGTGAAATCATCTCCTGCTCGTCTTTCGGCGGACCGTAGCCAAAGCTCATTCCCATGCAGCCCAGCCCGATAGCCGAGACTTCCAGATTGCTCTTTCCAAGTTTCCGCTTCTGCATTGTTTCTCTTTTCAACCGTTCCACAAATGTCATTCTGAGCGAAGCGAAGAATCTCGGATCATTTGTGCATCGGGTTCCCGGCAGCAAAGACAGAGATGTTTCGCTTCGCTCAACATGACAGACAATTTACGAGATGTATTCCGGATGTATCGCGTTGATTATTCCGATTTCAGAGAAGCCATGTCGATGGAAAACCGGTACTTCACATCCGACTTGAGCAGTCTTTCGTAGGCTTCGTTGACCTTTTGGATGGGGATGACTTCGACGTCGGCAGTGACGTTATTTTTGCCGCAAAAGTCGAGCATCTCCTGGGTTTCGGCGATGCCGCCAATCATCGAGCCGGAGAAATTGCGCCGCCGGCCGATGAGGCTGAACGCCGGGACCGCGAGAGGCTCTGCGGGAGCGCCGACAAGTGTAAGATTGCCGTTCACGCCGAGTAAATTGATATAGGCGTTGATGTCGTGATTGGCGGAGACGGCGTCGAGGATGAAATCGAAGCTGCCCGCGTGCTTCTTCATTTCGTCGGCATTGCGGGAGACCACGACTTCGTCGGCGCCAAGGCGGACCGCGTCCTCCTTCTTGTTAGGTGAAGTGGTGAAGACGACGACGTGCGCTCCGAGCGCATGAGCAAATTTTACCGCCATATGGCCGAGTCCGCCGAGGCCGACTACGCCAACTTTCTTGCCCTTAGTGACGCCCCAGTGATGCATCGGGGAGTACGTAGTGATGCCGGCGCAGAGCAGCGGCGCGGCTGCGGCGAGATTGAGGTTGGAGGGGATGCGCAGGACGAAGTGTTCATCGACGACGATGCCTTCGGAGTAGCCACCGTAGGTAACACCTCCGAGATGCTTGTCCGGGGAGTTGAAGGTGAGGATCATGTTGGGGCAGAACTGTTCAAGGCCAGCCTTGCACTGTGGGCAAGTGCCGTCCGAATCGACCATGCAGCCCACCGCGGCAAGATCCCCGGGTTTGTACTTGGTAACCGCTGAGCCGACCTTGGTGACACGGCCGATGATCTCATGACCGGGGACAATCGGGTAATTCGTGGCCATGAACTCGCTCCACTCGTTGCGGACCGAATGGAGGTCGGAGTGGCAGATGCCGCAGAACAGAATTTCGATTTGAACGTCGCGGTCAGTTGGCTCGCGACGTTGGATCTTCGTTGAAGCCAGTCCGGATGTGGGGCTGGCAGCAGAATAGGCTTTCGCGTTGTACGTCAATTGATGCATGTGTTTCGATGCTCCTATTGGTTTGTTTTTGTGTGGTGTCGTCGTACACCCGAACCATTCAGGCGCGATAGCACCATCGTACATTCGCGCCACGCTGCTCTCGTGATCGTGCGCAACGTGTCGCGTTCTTGCGGAAAAGTCCGAGCCGGACGGGCGGTGGCTTACAAGCCGCTGCGAAACTCTGTCGGCGTGACGCCAACCATTCGCCGGAAGACTTGACCAAAATGACTCGGGCTCGTGTAGCCGACTTCGAGCGCGATCTCGATGAGGCTGCGCGCTCCGGCAGCTGCCGGAGCGGATGAGCTGTTGCGCGCGCGCGATCCGTTCTCGCGTCACGAACTGTAGCGGAGACATCCCGGTTGTCTGCTTGAACACGCGGGAGAAGTGAAAGGGACTGAGGTCCGCTAGTTCGGCTAACGTCTCCACGGAAATATCCTCTGTGAGTTGGTCGCGGAAATAGTCCTCACCGCTGTTGCTGCTTGAATCGGTCAATAAATTGCGGGTCAGTAGGTGATGGGCGTCAGGTAAATGATGTCGATTTGAGGTGTCAGGGGATTGGCGTCAGAGGATGTTTATGTCGCGGGCGGGTATCGAAACGACGTCTGGGGAGAGTGTAGGGCAGAGTGGCGATAAGGGGCTGTTCGAGTGGTTCGCGGCGCCGAAGGCGGTAGCAACGGATTTGTTCCTGATCGAGGTCGACTTCGCAGCGCACAAGCCGGTGAGGCCAGAGTGGATCGACCCGCAACACATGGCCGAGCACTTTTACCATTCCAGCGTCGCTGGTTCGGCGCAGGTAAATGATGCTTCCCGTGGGTCGGCTCTGCCAATCAAGCTCAAGGTTATCGGGGAAGCGTCGCCGTGGTGGTAAATGATCATGACGATGCGCCAGGCGTTGCGCATAGGCACGAGTGAAGCGCTCTGAAAAGGCATTCAAAGCGGCGAGGTTTTCGTGATGACAACGCGCCCAGACCTTTTGCTGCCATAGCCCATTGAAGTTTTCGATCACGGCTTGGAAACCCGTCTCGAGCGGCGGCGTGAAGACGGGAGTCACGCCCATTGCCAAGCAAAGACGCATCACACGTCCGATCACATCAGGATGGTTATGGCCGCCTTGGAAGCGCACATCGTTGTCGAATTGCGCGAAAGCTGGCAAGCCGTGCCGTCGCCAATGAGCCTGCAAGGCATCAAGAACGAAAGAAGTCGAAGCCACTTGCGCGGGCCAAGCGGAAACGGCCGGTCCCCAGAGTGCCCTCACGGTAAAGACTTGGAACAACCCAAAGCCTTCCATCCGCAAGTCTTCGATCACATCAAAGCAATCGATCTCGGCGAGTTGTTGCGCGGCGGCAGGCAGATACCAGCCCGGCGGCGGCGCGCTACGACGAATCCGGTGATGATAATCAAGCAAACCGTTGCGCCGCAGAATACGTCCAATCGTCCGCACACTGGGTAGAACTGTGAAAGGAGACTGGCCGAGAAGCGCCTCGTGAATGGCTTGCGCACCTATGAAGCCCAAGGCGCTACTGGCCGCCAGCTGCCTGCGTAAGGTGCAGATCTCTCTTTCCAAGCCGACCGGAGTTCTGTTGGCAATCCCTCTTGGAGCGTGCGAGCGACTCTTCCAATCCACGCTCCTCAGAGGCCAGTCGCTAGCTCGTTCCACCCACCGCTGAACGGTGCGCAAAGTCACTCCAAAACGCCGCGCCACGTAACGCTGTGACTTGCCACGCCGAACGAGCGCAACCATCTGCCGGCGTCTCTGCTCTCGACTTTTTCATCCCTTCTCATTAACCAATTCCCTTCGACTTGCCGACGCTAATCCGCTGTCACTTACCTGACGCCCATCACCTGTCACTTGGCCACTTGGCTCTGACCCCTTCAGATCTCCGCTACTGTTGCACTTTGCCCACCCGAACCCCTGTTCCTTCAATTGACAGAGGCGCCTTGCTGCCCGACCCTGGTCCCATGCACCTGGGTGGAAGAAGATTCTGCGCAGGGGCCTTGGTCGCCGCCGGGCTCACGATGCTCGCGTCTGTCGCGGCACATGCGGGGCCTGCGCCCCGCTGGCCACAGTACGGCTTCGACGCTCGTCACACCATGTTCGATCCCTTCGAGCACACTCTCAACCGGTCGAATGTCGCGGGGCTTTCGCTCCAATGGGAGTTCATGACCGGCAACGGTACAGGCATCGCCCCGCTCAGCGGCCCTGCCCTCTCGGACGGCGTACTCTACGTCGCCTCCCAGGCGCAGACGACGTTCACGGCGCTGGACGCCGCGACCGGCGCGAGCCGCTGGGTCTACACCGGGCTCAGCACATTTTCGGATCCCGCGGTTGGGAGCGGGCACGTCTACACCGCCTCGCTCGACGGCAACCTGTATGCGTTCCCGACGAATTGTGTGGGGACCTGCATGCCTACCTGGGCGGTGCCGGTCGGCACGCTGGGAACCAACTCGCCCCCGACCTTCTCCAATGGGAGCCTCTACCTCGGTGGATACAACGGTCGCGTGTATGCCTTCGACGCGACAACCGGCACACAGCTCTGGTCGGCGCGGGTCAACCCACCGAACGTCGCCGACCCACTAAATTTCGCGCCGGCGGTATCGGGCGACCGGATGTTCGTCTCGGGGGACCGCGGCGTGTACGCGTTCCCGGCGAGCTGCAGCACACCGTGCGTACCCTTATGGGTTGCGACGACGCGGTTCTCTCCGGCAGCGGCACCGACCTTTGCCGGTGGGTTCGTGCTGGTGGCCGACTATCAGGGCACGGTGTACGCGTTCGATTCGGCTAGCGGTATCCTGGAGTGGAAAGGCACCGTCGCACCCACTCCGCATGCGATCGCCGCCGCACACGGAGTCGCCTATGTGACCTCGGGAAACGGGGAGCTTGTCGCCTTCGCCGTTGCGGGCTGCGGTCAGGCGGTGTGCAGCCCACTGTGGACGTCGGCGCCGTCGGGCGTCACGCTGTTCACGCCGACGATCGCGAACGGCGTCGTCTATGTCGGCGCGCTCGACTTCATCTACACGCAGGGTGACGTGCTTGCGTACCCGACCACGTGCATTAACGGATGCGAGCCGCTCGCAACGCTCCTCCTGGGCGGCGCGAACGAGACGCCGGTCGCGGTTGCCGGTGGACGCATCTATGCAACCACGGTGAACGGCAACATCGACTCGTTGGGGTTGGCCCCATAGTAGCATGACCGCAGACGGCGTTCGGGACTGGTTCCCTTGCGGCGCCGAGGACGCCATCAGCTCTTCCACATCTCGAGTCGAGCGCTGACATCCGAAAGGGAGCCTGATTTTCGCTTCACCTCGGTGTGTTCACGAACTTCGCGATGAGAGGCGAGGCAAATGTGCCCCGACACAGACAGGTTACGCGAGCCATGGGCCTCCTGCGGCGATGCTTTCACCCGATTCCAAATTTCATCCATCGCCGCGAGATCGACCTCGCCGAGTTTGCGACTCTGCTTTTGCAACTCGCGCTCCAACGCGTGAAAGCGCGTGATGAATCTCTCCGTCGCAGCCGCCAGTACGGTTTCGGCGTCGAGTTGGTTTTGCGCACCAGATTGACGACGGCAAAAAGTAGATCACCCAGTTCGTCAGGGCGCGCAATTCAAGGGGTCAGAGGCAGTATTGACACAAATCTCCTTCGGTCCTCAGCTCTTTGCCAGCCATTCCACGCCGGCCAATTCTTTCGGCAACTGTTTCGGGTCAAAGTAACCGGAGTCTCAGCGCCAACTTTTGTTCTCTTTTTCCTTCTGTTCAACTGTGGTCCGATCAGAACTTCTTAAATCTTAATTGAAACTCGCTCGCTGCCCGCACTCGCTCGCTGCTGCCCTCGCAGCTTTACCTTCTATGTCGCTCGCCCCGCTCGCTCCATTCTGCCTTCCGTATTTCACTCAACTCTCAACCCTCAACATCTCAACTTCTTTTGTACTGTTCCTCGCTGACCTTCTCCATCCAGTCGACCGGTTTGCCGTTGAGCGCCTCCTGAATGGCGATATGAGTCATCGCAGTGGTCGGCCACCCAAGGCCGGACGTTAGGATCAACGTCTGACCGAGTGGATGTGTATGCCAGGCGGTGCGGGCGCCCGGCTCAAACGTGACGCTTGCGCAGGCCACGCGTGCCGGATCGGGTGCTTGGAACAAAGGATCAATTTGGACGGTACCCGTAAACCAATCAGCTGGCCCCTTGTTCGAAGGCTGTGATCCACTTCTTTTGATTTCCATTATGATTCCTTTCTTTGCTTTGATGCACTGTCCGCCGTGGCACCGGTTCACGCCACAGGTTAGATTTAACTGGAGAAACCACGGGGGTCGTTGCGCCACGAATACGTCGTGCCGGGAAGGCCGACGGATAGACCGTGAAGCCGCTTGGGAAGCGGCGAGTGATCGGGCGACCACGAGTCAACACGCGCCGGTTCGGGTGCCTCGAACAGCGGGCCAATGCGAACTGTGCCCGTGAAATAGTCTGCCGGTCCTTTGCCGGAAGGCTGTGAGCCACTTCGTTTGATGTCCATTTCGGAATCTCTTCATTTGATCGCAGCGAGCCGGACAAATGCGCGTCCAAATCGACGCAAACACGCCGCACAGCTGCGTTAACTACGGCCACAGGATCCACGCCAGTCCACGATTTATCTAGGCGAATCTCACCTGAAAACTTTCAAATCGTTGCTGCATCACCGGGCAGTGAATCCGCCGTCGACAATCAGACTGTGCCCCGTCACAAAAGACGCCTTGCCGGAACACAGCCACAGAACGGCGTTGGCCACCTCGTCGACCCGACCAATACGCCCGATGGGATGTAAGGTAGAAAAATCGTCCTTTTTCATATTCAAGCCATCAGCAAAGCGATCGACCATCTCCGTGTCGATCACCGCGGGATTGACCGCGTTGATGTGAATCCCTTGCGTGGAATACTCCAGGGCAGCGGTTTTCGTCAGTCCAATGACGGCGTGTTTCGAAGCAATGTAGATCGCCACCCCTGGGAACCCGATCAATCCCGCGACCGATGAGCAGTTCACAATCGCGCCGCCGCCTTGCTTCAGCATCCGGGGGATCTCGTACTTCATGGAGAGTCAGACGCCTTTGACATTGATGTTCATCACCGCGTCGTAGTTCGCTTCCGTTTGCTCAATCAGCGGCCCCACGTCGCCTTCAATGCCGGCGTTGTTGAAGGCTACATCGAGCCGGCCATACGTCTTCACCGCGTAGTCCACCAACGCCTCGATATCAGGCGCAACCAAAACGTCGGTCCGTTTAAAGCTGGCTGTCCGCTGGCGTCACGAATCATCGAGACCATTTCCTCGCCGCGCTGAACATTGCGATTACCGATGACGACCTTCGCGCCTTCGCGAGCAAACGCGATCGCCGTCGCGCGGCCAATTCCTGATCCTCCGCCAGTTACCAGTGCAACCTTTCCATCAAATTCTTTCATGATGTACTCTCCTTGTTTCCGAAATATGGTTAAATTCTGACGACTGTCCTCCGCGGCTCGCCAGCCTTGGCGAAGGCGGTTGTCCTCTGTCAATCAGTTCTCATTCGGGCCTGATGTTCCGCCGAGTGGCGTCTCCAGCGAAGTCTTTTTCGCGAATTCGTTGGTCACATAGGAACGAAACGGGTCATCGAAGGCATGTTGGTACTCGGACCAGAAACGTTTGAGTCCCGGTTTCGTCTCGACCAGTTCTTTGAAGTAGGCGTCGGCGCCGACCCAGAGTTGCTTGGGAATAGAGCCATCGATGTTTTGATAGTACAAATATTCCCAGGAATTGAATTGCATGAACAAATAGTTGGCGCATCGAAACCACTGTTGCTGGCTCAACTTCTCGGGGGACGCATAAGACGTTTCGATTAAATCGGCCAAGCCCTGGTCCGCGATCGCCATCTCGAAAGGCCGTTGGGCGAGCGACAACGCATTGTAGTGAGCTTGACTGCGGAGGACCTTCGTATTCGCCCGAATCTGCACCCCCAGGTAAATGACGGACACAACGATTGCGATTGCGCCGGCGATCTCCGCAATCAACGCCCAATATTCCAGCGTCGTTCTCGAAATGGTTTTCACCGGGATCTCCTCGGAAAGTTCTGGCACGAGCTTTAGCTCTCTCGCCTCGTGAAGGCAATGTTGATTCTGACGTCGAGATTCGGCGTTTCCCCTACTTCCTAATTTTTAACTCTTACTTCTTCCTTCCTAGGTTCCTTACGACCACAGTCGACCGGGCTGAAGACAAAGGAAGTGTCAATAGCCAGCGGTGGTGCCAGTGCCGCAACCGACCTTGATAACGACGTCGCCTTCGGACAGAAAGCGCAATTGCAGACCAAGGCATATCGAACTTCAATGTCACTCGCCATGAACGACACCTCCATGCTGTCGCCCGCCGCCGCCACGTCGACTGCAGAAATCAGGAAATGTTTTCCTGCACTCGAACGCACTCATAACGGTTACCCGGTCGCCTACTTCGACGGGCCCGGCGGCACTCAGGTGCCGCGCACCGTGGTAGAGGCAATGAACAATTATCTTTATCACCGCAACGCCAATACGCATTGGGCTTACCCCACAAGCGAGGAGACCGACGCGATCATCGATTCCGCCCGGAGTGCGCTGGCCGATTTTCTGAACGCAAGCCCGACCGAAATCGTGTTTGGCGCCAATATGACCACATTAACCTTCCACCTCGCGCGCGCTCTCAGTCGCGGCTACAAACGCGACGACGAGATTTTGGTCACGGAGCTTGATCATCATGCCAATATCGCGCCTTGGCGGACGCTAGAAAGAGAAACCGGCGTGAACGTGCGCATGGTGAAAATGATTCCTGAAACCGGTGAACTGGATTGGAACGATTTTTCTCGGCAGTTAACCAGACACACGAAGTTGGTCGCCATCGCCGCAGCATCGAACGCTCTCGGCACGATCAACGATGTTCGGCGCGCCGGCGAAATGGCTCACTCCTTAGGCGCGCAAATCTTTGTCGACGCAGTTCATTACGCTCCGCATGGGTTGATCGATGTGCGCGATTGGAATTGCGACTTCCTTGCCTGTTCTGCTTACAAGGTCTATGGCCCGCACATCGGAATTCTTTACGGCCGACACGATCTGCTGAGCTCGATCGATTTTCCAAAACTAATCCCCGCGCCCGATTCAGCACCGGAACGGGCCGAGACTGGCACCCAGAATCATGAAGGAATCGCAGGCGCGGCCGCTGCCGTGGATTTTCTCGCGTCGCTTGCTCCGGGCCCGGCGCGGCGGGAACGCTTGCACGCTGCGCTCGCGCAACTACACGAGCGCGGCGACGCATTAATCACGCGACTTTGGAATGGATTGCACGAAATAGAAAGCGTCCGTCTCTACGGACCGCCGCCCGGCACAGCGCGCACACCGACGATTGCGTTCACTGTGAACGGCGTGCCGTCGATTGAGGTAGCCGAGAAATTGGTGGGGCGGGGAGTTTTCCTTTCACACGGCGACTTCTACGCGATGACAGTGGTCGAACGACTGGGCCAAACTCCGCACGGACTGGTCCGCGCCGGCTGTGCCTGCTACACCACATCGGAAGAAGTAGATCGGTTACTGGCTGGAGTGCGCGGATTATCGACGGCTCGTTAGGAGAGAGCAAAGCAACACAATTCTGGTTCTTGTACGTCAGGTTCAGGGCCGATACGCTCGCGGCCAATGAAGAAACCCACGAACAGCCTGCCGCGCCCGCCTGCTCGCGAAGACTTTCGGAGTAGCCGTGCGAAGGCGAGTTCGTTGTCGGTCGTTCGCGTGATCTCGATCTTAGCCGTGTTTTCCGCCACCAACTGCGACCGAGCCGCCACTGATCTGCCCGCCGGCTCCGCCAAAGGATCGCTCACCTACGATGCGGCGACCGCCGAGCTGAAGTTCGCGGTCGCCTTTGTCGATCAAAAAGATGAGCGCAAGCCCATTGTTCTCTTGATCAGCGGCCAGAAACTTCCGGTCGAAAAATGGGAGAGCGAGTTCGACATGATGCTGGACCACTCGAAATGGAGCGGAGTGGTTTTCTTTCTCGACAAAGAAGGAAAAGTTTTTCGGTCTGACGTGCACCTGAACGGCCGGCAGTCGAGTGTCTCAGGAATCTTCGAACTCAAGATCGACAATCCTTCAAGCAAAGATCTCACCGGGACCGCCAAGACAAGCGCGGACGAGAAAGAAACAAGACTCGACGCCGCGTTTCACGCTACGCTCAAATAGATTCAGCCTTGGCGAGTTCGCGGCAGAAAATGTCAAATGTTTATGTATTTGACATTTACGCCAGGCCGCCTGAAAAGGGGAAATGGCGCGACCCTTGCGGGTTGAACTTAAGGATGCGGTTTATCATCTGCGCGCCCGAGGCAATGAGAAGCGAGCGGTTTTCCTGGACCAGCAGGATCGAGGTCGGTTAGTGAAACTGCTGGAGCGCTCTTGTGCTCGCTACGAGGTTCCGACGCTGGGCTGTGTGTTGATGTCGAATCATTTCCACCTACTCGCCCAGACTCATCGACCCAATCTGAGTCGTTCGATGTACTGGCTGATGGTTTAACCACAGAAGACACAAACAACACGAATGCAGGCAAAATATCGTGTCAAAAACTATGAAGAAACATCGCTTCTCTTTATTTCGATTGATTGGATCAGTGTCTATTTTTCAAATCGTTTTATCAATAAATGTTTTTGCGGAGATCAAGCGAGATTACGGTACGTATCCTGTGCCTCCAGCTCCTCCTCTGCCTGCGGCTGGAGGAACGATTATTGATCCTACCTTTGAGACCACAATTATGCGGCTGACGGATGCCAATGATGGCCCTGACTGTGTGAATGCCTATTCGTATTGGCCAACGTTCAATGTCAACAACACGCGGCTTTTGGTTCATAGTGGCATCGCTCCACTGCTCTATCGATTCGATCCCGTCAATTTCACAATCATCGACAAAGCTATCTGGGATACTCCTACTCCGATAGGGGGAAGCGTTGGTTGGGAGGATGCCATCTGGAGTGGGTCTGATCCCGATGTCATTTATGCTCACGACAATATTGGAATGCATTTATGGGCTTACAATGCAGCTACACAGACTTACACCCTAATCGCTGACTTTACTTCCCAGTATAATCCTGGTGATTACCTGTGGCAGATGAGTAAAAGCATTAAGAACGATAATGTTTTCGCTTTTACTCGCCGCGATAGGAGATACAACATCGTAGGTTATTTGGTTTGGAAACGGGATACCAATCAAGTGATTTATAATGTGAATACGACTCAACTGGACGAAGTTCAGGTTGATAAATCAGGAAGATATCTGGCTGTAAAAACGGGTCAACAGGGAGCTGGAGCTATTGAGGTTCAAGTAGTGGATTTGAAAACTTTAACAGTTGAAAATCTAACAGACAACGGCCCTGACTATGCGCCTGGGCATTCCGATAATGGAAACAAGATTGTCGTCGGCGCTGACAATTGGAACAACCAAGTTACCTATCGGACTCTGGCTAATCCACATTCGTTTTATCCACTCATTAATTATCGAGATGACTGGACCCAGGATTACCATGTCTCCATGTTAGCGAATAATGAAAAGTGGGTCTTGCTCAGCAGTTATTCAGGTACAGATGGGACGCCGGATGGCCCATTTCATGATGAAATTTACGAGGTAGCTACGGACGGGAGTGGGTCGGTGCGCCGAATGGCGCATCACTTTTCAATTTACGGAGGCGATTATTATGCGAGTCCGCGTGCGGACATTAGTCGCGACGGCCATTTGGTCGCATTTACAAGTAACTGGGGAGTTGAGGGCGGTCGTAAGGATGTGTTTATTCTGAAAATCCCTTGATTCCGAATGGAACGTTATTCGTCGCCATAAGGCTTGCTAACTGATTACAACCACGGCAATCTGACGCCCGGTTGCGGCCCCTAACTGCGGAGCCGAAACAACAATGCAGAGCCGGCAGGACTCTGATACGATTCCGGCGCTTCAACTAGAAACGCCACTTCGCTCGTTGAGCCAGAAAATAAGCGGAGTCAGCTCTTGAATCTTAATTTTATTCGCTTTTGATGCGTCTCAGCTTGTAACTTCGTTCTTCGAGCATGTCGCTGACGGCCATCACTCGTGAGGTAAGCGCAAGCATCAGCAATTGCCAGCTGTCGTTTCATGCGCGCCAGCCGATTGAATTCGCCAAAGCAATTGCGCAGCACAAAGCGTATCAAGATTGCCTCGCCGAACTGGGGGTTCGGGTCGTGTCCCTTCCTGCGGAGCCGGAACTCCCGGATGCTGTGTTCGTAGAGGATGCGGTGGTGGTGCTAGACGAGGTCGCCGTGCGAACCTGCGACTCTGGATGGCGGAGACGTGCTGCGCGTCGGTCGCCGCGTATTTGCCGGGTTATCGCAACGCACAAATTGGGAAGGCATCGCGCAGTTGCGCGACGTTCTGCAGTCGTTCGACTACGACGTGCAGGCCGTCGAGGTGAGAAGGTGCCTTCATCTCAAAAGCGCGTGCTCATACGTTGGCAACGATACCGTCTTCATCAATCGAGCCTGGGTCGATGCGGCGCGATTTCGCGGGTTTCAATTGCTGGACGTTCCTGTTGAGGAGCGAGCCGCAGCGAACGCACTGCTGATCAACGATGTTGTGATCATTCCTGCTTCTTTTCCCAAGACCCGCGCGCTGCTTGAGAAGCGAGGGTTTCGCGTCCGGGTGATCGACTTGTGTGAGCTGCAGAAGGCTGAAGCCGGCGTGACCTGCGGCAGCGTAATTTTTAATCACGAATAGGCACGAATGACCCGAATCTTCGAAACGGTTTGAATCCGCAAATCAGGCAGATTGCCCCGGATAAAGTTAGTTTCGGCGAGGGCGCCGAAAGTCCGAGCCGGACGGGCGTTAACGCGCGAAGGCGCGTGTGCTCCCCGGATACACAGAAAAAATCATCTGCGAATCAGTGTTCACTGGTGTCCATTCGTGGTTGGCAGGCGCATGCGCTCCAAAAATTGACGTGAGAATCTTGCAAATTTTCGTTGACTCATTGCTCCAATCGATTAATATATGGGTTCCGCGATAAGCGGGTCCCGCAGGCGCGGGACGTTCTTCCGGGATCAGGGTCGATCCGATCTTGGTCAGATTAATGACGAGGGTCGGGCTTCGCCGCGTACCGGAGCGGAACAGTAGATCTTTGACAGTTTGGTTTCGGTTTCGTTTGTTTGGAAGGTTTCGGCGGCCATAGACCGCCGCTACAGCAAAAAGCGGAATTCGGAATGTGGTAGAGCAAAGTCAGCAAAAATTGAATTGTGCGTTATTCGTTGATTTTCTTTGATTCAAAACTTTCCCGGTTTCACGACCGGGAGAAGATTAAAGATCGGACGAACCTGTGTCGGCCTACGGGCCGGGACAGATTACGAATGGTCAGATTTTGTCAGCACCGTAGCGGTGTCTGACGCAAACTTTTCGGTGTTTCCGCAAGGAAATTCCGAACCGTTTTTAACGGAGAGTTTGATTCTGGCTCAGAACGAACGCTGGCGGCGTGGATAAGACATGCAAGTCGGACGGGATCACTTTTGGTAGCAATACCGAGAGTGATTCAGTGGCGAACGGGTGCTTAACACGTGGGCAATCTGCCTTAAAGTGGGGGATAGCTCGCCGAAAGGCGAATTAATACCGCATGTGATCAGAGTGGACATCCATTCGAAATCAAAGTCGGGGCAACCTGACGCTTTTTGAGGAACCCGCGGCCTATCAGCTTGTTGGTGAGGTAACAGCTCACCAAGGCGATGACGGGTAGCTGGTCTGAGAGGACGACCAGCCACACTGGGACTGAGACACGGCCCAGACACCTACGGGTGGCAGCAGTCGAGAATTTTTCTCAATGGGGGAAACCCTGAAGGAGCGACGCCGCGTGGAGGATGAAGG
>QHOM01000079.1 GCA_003218785.1 Verrucomicrobiota bacterium | reverse complement strand
AATCCAGCCAAGGGAATCCATCTGGTGGACATGAGGAACCACACTGAATCGATACTGGAGGGATCAGCGGGCTTCACCGCTCCCAACTGGTCTCCTGACGGAAATTGGGTCGCCGCTTTTGGATTCGCCCCGCGCCGGTTAATGCTTTTCGACACCAAGAGCCGGCAATGGTCGGAGTTGGCCAAGATAGAAACTGAGTACAATCTTGGAATTTGGTCGCCAGATAGCAAGTATATCTACTACGACACGACCGACGAGGTTTTTCGCATCCGCCTCAGCGACCGCAAAGTAGAAAAGGTCGCTGGCTTTAAAGGCATCTCGCGGAACCCGGATACACCCTGGTTCGGACTCGCCCCCGATGGTTCGGTCCTAATCATTAGGGATGACAGCACTCGACAGATCTATTCGCTAGACTGGGAAGAGTAGTACGCCAGGGCCACAGTCTTTTAAGGAATATTAGTGAGACGCGGAGGGCTTGGCTCAACTGTCGTAATCAGGCGTGGGTGTTGAAAAACGATGCTATAGGAAAGTTCTTCCGAGAACCGCAGTTAGCAGAGCTTTTCTGGATGATTTTAGCTAAGTCGTCGCTGTCAGCATCGGTGTTGTCGGTTGGCTGAGGAAGCGAACCAATCGCTTGATGTTCTGGGCAGCGGCCGCCAGGAAGAACTGCTCACGAACAAACTTTAATCTCCGCAGGCGGAGCCGGCGCAGTCCGATCTGATTCTTGAGTTCCGCGAACAGTGCTTCCACCTTCTTTCTTTCCCGCTGTGCGTTCGCGAACTGTGGCGTGTTGGCCAACTCGCGTGCCCGTTGCCGGGCAGGCTCATCCATGTGGATGGCAAGATAACGGAATGCTCCACTGGTGCATTGCGCTTTTTGCGAGCACGCACCACAGCGTTTGCGGGTCCCGATATAGGCATAGGTGCGGTTGCGAGCATTGCGGCCGCCATAGTTGAGTGGCTGCCCTGCGGGGCAGCGATAGCTGTTGCTTTCCGGAAGATAGGTAAAACGTTCGGGGCCGTAGAAGGGGCTCTTCTTTCTGTGGACACTGTCGCGCATATAAGGAGTGATGTCCCGCTCCAGTAACCATTGCAGGAACTCCCCATTTCCGTACGTGGTGTCGGCGGCCACTGATACCGGCGTTCGTCCTTGCCATTGGGCGAAGCGCGCGATCATGTCTTGTGCGGCCACCGTCTCCTGACTCATCCGGGCTGCCGTCGCTTGCACCCCTACGATCACGCAGCTGTGATTGTCCACCAGATAGTTGTCGTAGTATCCCAGCCGGGCCGGCGTGCCGCCCTTGGTCGCATAGGTGGAGTCTGGATCGGTGCTCGACACCCGGTCTTGCTGATGCACCGGCTCCTCCACCGGGTTCTGCTCTTCCAGTTCCACCAGATACTGTCGCACCGTATGGTTAACCTGTGCCGCTTCCACTAATTGCTCCCGCGGAATACGGCTCTCCTTAGCTGCATTCGCCTCCACGAAGCTGCCATCCACCGACAGGTGCTTCCCCTGCACCAGTCCCACTTCCACACATTGCCTCACGATCTCCTCAAACAACTGCTCGAACAATTTCGATTCCTGGAACCGCCCGTGCCGATTCTTGGAAAACGTGGAGTGATGCGGGATCTCCTGATCGAATCCCAGTCCCGTAAACCACCTCCACGCCAGATGCATGCGCAGTTCCTCTACCAGCTTGCGTTCGCTGGCGATGCCGTACAAATAACCAATCAGCAGAATGCGCAGCAGTAGCTCGGGATCAATCGAAGGTCGACCGGTCTCACTGTAGCTGTCTTTCAATCGCTCGCGCACAAACCCGAAGCTGATGTGCTTCTCGATCAGCCGCAGCAGATGGTTCTCAGGAACTTGATCTTCCAGACGGAAGTAGTAGAACAACGCTTCCGAACGGGCATGGTGCCCCATCATGATGAGCAGGCCTCCGAAAATGGAAATCCAGAAAGACATGTGCAGCTTCCTTGTAACATGCTCCCGCCCTATCTCTGCCTGCTAATTGCAGTGACTTTTTCAACACCCACGCCTGGTTACAACAATAATCAATCTCCTACTCGGTCGCTCCGCTATAAGTAAGTAGGTAACTTCCGCATAGTCGCTAGCCTTGATCGGAAACGCCTCGGGCAGGAACTTCGCGAAGGACTGAAACTCAACCCGAGGCGTTTTCGATGAGACCTCATACGCCTCTGGCGCACCACCAAGCATGAAAATAGGGTTCAGCGTGCTAGCCACGTGGAGACGGATCAGTCTCTGTGATACAAGCGTTCGTGGTTGGCGATTGCTTGAAGGTCGGTAGTCTATGTGATGACACAGATCCCGCCGATGAGACTGACCCGCGCCGGTAAAGGTACCACCGTTTGTCGTACCCGGAAACGGGAAGGACGCATGACAGTGTCTGCAACAGACCTGCGGCGCAGCAATCGCCTCCCAGGGAGGCGTTATGCAAACTCTGATCGAACGCGGTTGTGGATTGGACGTACATCAGGCCACAGTAGTGGCCTGCTTGTTGATCGTCCGCAAGGACGGAAAGGTTCAGAAGGAAATGCGAACGTTCGGCACTGCCACGCGAGAGCTGGTCGGTTTGCGCGCATGGTTGCTCTCGGAAGGCTGCACCCATGTGGCTATGGAAAGCACGGGAGTCTACTGGAAGCCGATCTACGCCATCCTGGAAGGAGCCTTGGAGATTGTGGTGGCCAACGCGCAGCACATCAAGAAGGTGCCCGGGCGTAAGACCGATGTGAAGGATGCGGAATGGATCGCGGACTTGCTCTGCCACGGGCTGCTCCGTTCCAGCTTCGTTCCGCCTAAGCCCATCCGCGAACTCCGCGACTTGATGCGCTATCGTCGTAAGTTGGTGGAAAGTCAGGCGGCGGAGCGCAACCGTCTCCTGAAAGTACTGGAGACCGCCAACATCAAGTTGGCCAACGTGGCCACGGACGTGTTCGGAATGTCCGGCCGGCTGATGCTGCGAGCTCTGATCGAAGGAAAAGCAACCCCACAAGAAATGGCCGAGCTGGCCAAAGGGCTTCTCCGCAAGAAGATTCCCGAACTGCAACTGGCTCTGGAAGGCAAGTTGGAAGAACACCATCGTTTCCTGCTGGAGCTTCAGCTGCAACGACTAGAAGCGGCGGAAAAAGACCTGGCGGCTCTGGAACAACGCATCCGGCAAAAGCTCGAACCCTATGCGGCGCAGCTGGCCTTATTGGATGAGATACCTGGTGTGGATTGGACTCTGGCCGCGGTGATCATCGCTGAGTTGGGCGTGGACATGAGCGTGTTCGGAAGCGTTTCGCAGTTGGCTTCTTGGGCAGGAGTTTGTCCCGGAAATAACGAATCCGCCGGCAAGCGCAAGAGCAGCCGCATCCCCAGTGGCAATGTGTATCTGAAGAGTGGACTGGTGGAGGCCGCCAACGCGGCCGGCCGAGCGAAAGGCACTTACCTGAGAGACAAATTTTTCCGTCTCAAGGCACGGCGCGGGTACAAGCGGGCTGTGGTGGCGATTGCCCACAAAATCTTGGTCGCGATCTATCACATGCTTTCCCAGCAAGTCTCCTACAACGACTTGGGAGATCTTTACCTAGACAAGCTCAACAAGAACCACCTCACTCGAAACCTGGTGCATCGCCTCGAACGTTTGGGCTACGCGGTCACACTGACGCTCCAACAAAAAGCGGCATAGGCGCAGATAATTTTCATGACAGGAGGCAAGGAGGAAGCCGCTGGCGTTTGCGGCGGAGGCGGTGCGCTATGGGATTTGAACGGCAGTCGGTCGCCGAATCGAGAACTGGGGGAGCACTGTTGAACCGGAACGGTGGGGTGGTGCTGGTTGAGAAGGTCGGAGGTGCCTGCCGAAGCGAGCACGGACCGTGGCGCGGCAAGGGGGCGCTGTGAAGCAGGCACACGAATGCGTGGGCGTGCCGGAGCACATCCCTGGGCCGCCAGTGGTGGACACGCTACGAAGAATCGAAGTAAGAGCATGTGGATAATTCCGCAGCCGTAAATCTCTGCATCACGATCATGGCCGCGCCGCAGCGCGGGCAGTGCCAGAGGGACGAAGCCTCGGAGCAAGCTTGGCCAGTCACCGCTTGGATAAGCGGAGGGGAGTTGCTGGACAGCAATTGTCGGGATAGCGCCAAGCGGGAAGCGCGAAAGCGATTGGCGAGGAATCCGAAGTGACGAATGCGCACGAAGCCTCTGGGTAGCACGTGGAGAAAGAAGCGCCGCAGGAACTCCGTGGCCAGAAGAGTCATCTTGCCTTGTTTGCCGCCGTGGGCGTAGTCCTTCCAGCGGAAAGTGACGCGCTCTTGGTCGAAATCCAACAAGCGATGATTGGAGATGGCCACGCGATGGGTGTAGCGACCCAGATAGCGCAACACCTGCATGGGACCGCCGAAGGCGGGCTTGGCATAGACGACCCAGTCGTGGCGGTGTAGACGGCGCATGAGTTTAGCGAACTGCTGTGGATCGGCGAGAGTGGCGGCCGGAGCGGCGCAGCAAAGTTGGTTGCGATGGTGAAGACGCTTCAGACCAGCCAAGAACTTGCCGCGAAAGACACGGCTGAGGACTTTCACGGGTAAGAAGAAAGGATAGCGTGGGCGGATCCATCGGCGACGGTCTGGCGAGAGTCCGCCCGCGGGAATGGCGCAGTGTATATGGGGATGCAGAAGCAGGTTCTGTCCCCAAGTATGCAGGAGGCTGATCACGCCGATCTCGGCACCCAGGTGTTTGGGATCGATGGCGATCTCCAGCAAGGTTTGAGCGCTGGCGGTGAATAACAGGTCGTAGAACAAACGCGGATTTTCCAAGGCCAGTACGTTGAGTTCGTGAGGCACGGTGAACACGACATGGAAGTAACTGGTGGTTAGCAGTTCGCGTTCGCGCGCGGCCAGCCAGCGCTCGCGTCCTTGTGTCTGACACTTGGGGCAGTGCCGGTTTCTGCACGAGTTATACGAGATAGCCTGATGCCCGCAGCTCGGGCAAGCGTCCCGATGGCCGCCCAGAGCCGCGGTGCGACAGCGCAGAATGGCACGAAAGGCTTTGAGCTGCTGAAAGCCAAAGCTCAATCGATACCGATCCAGGAAGCGATCGCCGTGCGTGCGAAGAATGTCGGCCACCTCGAAGGTGGGCCGAGTCATTTTTCGTTTTTTCGTTTAAAGCTGCGGCTGATGTTCTCGGTGCTGGATAGAGAGAGACCGTCCAGCGGATTCGTAACTGCCTGCAAGTGCCGCTGCGACAGATGCAGATACTGTGCGGTAGTCTCCAGATCCCCGTGCCCGAGCAGGACCTGGATGGTGCGCAGATCGGTGCCTGCCTCCAACAAATGGGTCGCCCAACTGTGGCGCAGCGTGTGCGGGGTGACGCGTTTGCGGATGCCGGCCCGACGCGCGGCCTCGCTACATGCGATCCAGACGGTTTTGTCGGAAATCGGCTGATCGAGTGTCCGGCTGCGAGTGCGTGTGGGGAACATGTATAGCTTCGGCTTCCGCCAGCGCCAGTACTCTCGCAGCGTCACCAACAGAGCCGGACTCAGAGGCAGGTCACGATCTTTGCCGCCCTTGCCTTCCACCACGCGGATGATCATGCGCTGGCTATCGATGTCGCTGACCTTGAGATGAGCGAGTTCGCTGCGTCGCATGCCGGTGGCGTAGAGCGTCATCAGCAACGTCCGTCGAAACAGTGTTCCAGCCGCATCAATCAGGCGCGCAACTTCTTCCCGGCTTAGCACCGTGGGCAGCCGACGCCGGTCCTGGGGGTAAGGCAAGAAATCACGGAACTGATGCCGCTTGAGCGTCTTGACGAAAAAGAATCGCAGCGCCGCTACCCGGTTGACCACGGTGCCGGGCGTCAGCTTGCACTCGGTCAGTAGATAGGCTTGATAGG
>QHOM01000332.1 GCA_003218785.1 Verrucomicrobiota bacterium | reverse complement strand
TGGGCGGTTTTCGGCCTCCTCCCTGGGACCGAGCCTCCAGAAGTCTGCAGTCGATCGCGATAAACTGGGAATGGATGGTTCAGCAGGGACGGCAGCATGGGGCGGGCGATCCCGTCCGACTAGATGGAAGTTCGTTACGATACTTGATCGGCGAACCGCGACAGACGCTGAAAAATCTCAGCCGATTCCTGGACCATGATCTGAATTTACGATCTCATCCAGAGCACCGGTCTGGGAAGACTGCAAGAGTCTAATTCCGCTCTCAGCCCCCGCCCTGGATGTGGCCGACGGAGAATTACTTCCCGACCGGAGGCAGCGCCGCCGGCTTTGTTAACTGCGACGACGGAAATCGCGGCATCTACGAGTTGCTGCCGTCTAACACATACAAAAAACGACCAGAACAGATGGTAAAGATTTAGGGGGTGGACATCAGGACGCTGCAAGCCATGATCGGCGGAGGGGATCCGCCGAACACCCCCTAAAAACCTCTGCCGCCCCCGAATCGGTGACTTGCGAGGCCTAATCTCTGTCAACCGCAATGGAGCGCTGAGTGAACCGTAAAGGATATGGCATAGTCGATCGTGTAGCGATATTCTTATGCGAAGAGTAGCTACGTGCAGACTGGCGTGGTTGCTGCTCAAATCACCAGCAGCCATTTCCGAAGCTTCATGAGCGAGCTAAGGCTTTAGAGCAGGGTGGCAGCAATATGAAATCGCAACCCGAGTTGTTATTTGGGAAACGACGCTGTTCCTGCCGGCTCTATCGTCTCGTGAGCGTGGCGTGGCGTGCTTTGGTGTCCCTTGCTCTACTCTAGAGATCCACTCCCCATAGGTGCTGCCGGGTCCATTGTCATCGATCCCAACTTTGGCTCGCGAATTTTGCGGGTTACGGATGCTAACACCGATGCCAAAAGGCCAAATCAAAATTTTCAGAGCCCTGCGTCGGCGCAACAGAACAACTGGAACACTGCCAGCACCAATTTCTACGTGGTTGAGGCCGGAGGGAACTTCTTGATCTACGATTTCGATCCGGCCAAGATGACCGCGCGCCTGCGAGGTAATCCCGATCTAAAGTGGCGAGCCGAGCCTCAATTCAGCTACTCAAAGCCTAACCTACTTTACGGCATCATCACCGGATCTCCGGAATTTCAACAATACGACCTTACCAACGGCAAAATTACCATCCTCCACAAGCCCGCCGGATGCGTAAAGCTGGACTCCTCTGACCGTGGCTTCGATCCCTCAGTCAGCGCGGACGACAATCGTTTCATGGCAGTTATCGGTCCCCAGCAAGATAAGAATTATCTCGTCTATGTCTACGACCGACAGAAGGGGTGCCGCTGGCTGAACACTCAGACCGGCGAAATCGGAGGACAATGGGGGCCGAAGGGGATAACTCAGAGCAATCACTTCTTGATTCATGATGCTCGAATTTCAAAATCAGGGCAGTTCATCGCCATGGTGGGCGCCGGGCAGGCACCAACCATTTGGGAGCTCGACACTCTGAATGTCACTCCTTGCGAACGAAGGCCACCCGTGTTCGTCCCTTGAACAAAGTGAACGCCATTTCGAATGCGGTCCCCGATTTGGAGCCCACGCAAGGGTGGTATGACAAACACTTCTCCTGGAATAACGTTGACCCGCAGGATACGAAACCGGTTTGTTTCTCGAGCTACCGGCCTGATAACCCGGATACGCCGGGGACGCCCCCGAAAGTAGTCGGTCCCTGGGAAAACGAGATTGATTGCTTGGAGATGGACGGCAAGGGATCAAGAATCTGGAGGTTCGCCCATACCTACAGCACCGCCAAGAACGGGTTCTGGTCAACTCCGAGGGGGAACGTATCGCAGGATGGCCGCTTCTTTCTGTTCACTTCTGATTGGGAAGATCAATTGGGAAAAGCGCCCAACGGGAGGCAGTACCGCCACGATGTCTTTCTTGTCGAGTTGCGGTAATAGGAATTGATCTTGGATGCTCCGGAAACCATAGCCCAAGATCCGCACAACATGGCAGAGACGCCTCTGTCCGCCCCCGGCAGCAAAATGAAGAGCATGGATCGCTCCCTCGCCCGCAGTCTAGCCTGGCGAGCCGCGGCGGATTGGACCAGCCAGATCTTTAGTTGGGCTTCGTTCTTCATTGTTATGCGTCTGCTGACACCTGCCGACTTCGGGATCGCGGGCATGGCGGTGATTCTGCTTTCTTATCTTCGCTGGATAGGCGATTTTGGCATTCAACGAACCGTCGTTAATCTTCGCAATCTTGGGGAAGAGCAACTGGCGCAGTTGAATGCGCTTACTGCTTTGATGGGCTTTGCCGGATTCGCTCTCTCTGCCCTGCTGGCCAAACCCGTGGCGCTGTTCTTCAGAACTCCGGGCCTCGCCCCTGTAGTCATGGTGACCTGCTCAGCGCTGATTCCGTGGGGCTTTCGCGCGGTGCCGGAGGGTCTACTCACCAAGGATCTGCGTTTCCAATCAATCGCCGTGATCGAGGCAAGTTATGCCATCGTCACCGCCTTCGTAACCTTGGTTTTGGCTTTCCTGCATTTCGGATACTGGGCGCTCGCACTCGGTAACGTGATTGGCGTGGTGGTCCGGAGTATTCTCGTGATAAGAGCCCGGCCGTACAGGTACGCCACCCCGCACTTGGCCTCTCTGCGCAAAGCTCTGCTCTTTGGCTGGCATGTTCTAGTTTCGATGGTCGCTCAAAATTCCTACCAACGATTGGACAACGTCACGGCCGGCCGGGTTCTTGGGCAGCCTGCGCTTGGCGTGTACTCGATGGCCTGGAATTTGGCCAACGTTCCGCTGGAAAAAATAACCTCGTTGGTGACAACAGTAATTCCGAGCTATCTGGCAGCCGTGCAGGAGGATGCGGGTGCTCTGCGCCGCTATCTTCGTACCCTCACCGAGGCCATTGCGTTAGCGGCCTTCCCAGCCACAGTTGGGCTTGGATTGGTGGCGCGTGA
>QHOM01000078.1 GCA_003218785.1 Verrucomicrobiota bacterium | reverse complement strand
TGTGCTCGACGGCGATGGACAGAAGCTTTGGCAGTACGACGGCTACTTCCCCGACGGACCGGCCGCATTCATCGCGCAACTAGAGAAATTGCGCAAAGGTTGAGGACGCATTGATTTTCCTGCGGCAACGCAGGATCCGCGGCAATTTCACCAGTCCGACGTCCTCGGCTGTGCGTCTTGCGTAACTGGCCGTCTCTGTTAGATACACGCATTCAGTTCGCCAAATTCGCGCTCATGTCTGTTTCCGGTTTGCTGCTCTTTTGTTTCGCAGGACTGATCGCCGCGCATGAGCTTCGAGCGGAGTCCACGGTTGCAGAGCGTGACAGTCGGAGCGCCCCCACGGAATCGAGTGTCACGTTCAGCTCAGTACACGTCAATGGCCCTTACATCGCAATCACATTTGACGATGGGCCAAGCGCGACGCTTACCCCGAAACTACTCGATTTGCTGGCCGCTCACCACATTAAGACAACTTTCTTCGTGATCGGCGAAAACGTCGCAGAACACCCCGACATCGTTGCGCGGGCTGCCCGGGAAGGTCACGAAATTGGAAATCACAGCTGGTCGCATCCCAATTTTGCCAAGATGTCGGAGGAAGGTGTTCGCAGCCAATTGCGGCGAACCGATGACGTAATTAAAAGCGCCACCGGTTTGCGTCCGACTTTGCTCCGGCCGCCCTATGGATCGATCACAGCTCGCGAAAAACGTTGGATCCATGACGAATTCGGATATCAGATCATTCTCTGGGACGTCGATCCGTATGACTGGAAACGGCCCGGCCCAGCCGTGGTTCGCAATCGCATTCTTAAAGAGACTCAGCCTGGCTCGATCGTGTTGTCCCACGACATTCACCCAGGAACCATCGAAGCCATGCCTTCCACTTTCGACGCGCTCGAGGCGAAGGGGTTCAAATTCGTCACCGTATCGGAACTGATTCGCATGGCCATCCCGCAAGCCTCCCATGCCCCGCAGACAGGCGGGAGCGCGGCACCCAACTCTCCATCGTCCACTCCCATTCAGAGGCCGTCGCCGCCAGGCGGCTAGCCACGGTCATTCGAGCTTCGGAATTAATTCCTCATTCGGGTTTCACCTGCCGCGCCGCCTGCTCGCGAAAATCTTCACAGTATCGCAGCGAAGGCGTGATTTCGTCATTGATTCGGTTTCTCTCTGCTTTTGAGCAGTCCGTCCTCCGCAGATGATTATGGCTTCAAGCGCTCGTGAAGAAGGTTACTTCTTCGAGGCGCCGAAGCTTCGTTCAGCCAAACGCTGCTCGGTCTGGCGGCGCGCAATAACGAAGTGATTATTTTCGCCGTAGCTACGCCACGGACCAGGAGGCACATCGCGCACTTCTACAAATTGCCAATCGGTCACGTCGGTTGGTGCGAGTCCGAGATAATCGCGCACGGCTGGAGAAACATCCAGACCAGCTCCCCGGTTCAAATTTGGTTTTGGCCGTTCATTTTGGAAAACGTACTGGAAATGATCGGTGCGAAATGGGCCGCAATCCTCCCATTGCGCATAGCAAGTCCGATTGCCTTTTCGAATAGCGATCCAGTGATGCTGGCAGACCGACTGACCTGGCCCGGTATACGCCTGTTTGAACCATGGAATAACGAGCGGTGCTTCCGGTTTGAACTGACCGTGCGTGACATCATTGTACGGTAGAGCACAGTAGAAGGGGTTTTGGTGCGGGATAAATGCCACCGGGATATAATTCCGCCGAGCCGATGAATCGGGATTATCGAAGCCGCCGTAACTACCTGTCCAATTCGCGTCCCAGGAACTCCTGAAATTTGGCACAGGATTATTACCTCCGGCTTGTTCTCCAACCCAAAACACCGTGGTCACGATGCTCGTTTTCCACGGGAAGCGCTGGATCGCCGGATGCGAACTTGTCGGGACAAAAACTTGCGGCTCAACTTTAAGCAGCGCCTGCTCGCGCAGCTTCATTGCATACCTGGCAAAGTCGGCTGCGGTCGCGTAGGGCGAAGTGGATTGTTCGTCGGCTTTAGCCAGGTCAGCAATCGCTAGACTCAAACAAGCCGCTAATAGTCTCTTCATGCGAAATTACCGCCATCCTTTTATCCGTTGACCTCCTTTTAGGCAAGGCGAATTTTCCATGTGCAGCAGTGTCGGTCACATACCTACTGTCCCAAGTTCAACCGCGGCTAAGCACGGTCTCGCGCTTGAATTGTCGATCTTCCGTCCCGAGATAATCCAGCGTGTAATGGAGGCCACGGCTCTCTTTTCGACTCAACGCCGAATCGACAATCAGGGCCGCCGCCGTCGTGAGATTGCGCAGCTCCAGCAGGTCCACAGATATTTTGAAATTCCAATAGAACTCACGTATTTCGCGCTGGAGATTGCGCAACCGCGCGCTTGCGCGCTGTAGCCGCTTGTCGGTGCGCACAATTCCCACGTAATCCCACATCAGGCGTCTGATCTCGTCCCAATTATGATAAATCACGACCATTTCATCAACGTCTTGCACGTTTCCCGATCTCCATTCTGGCAACAAAATTCTTTGTTTTGAACTGAATCCCGTGTGCATGCAGACGGTCGCCGCACGATGCGCTACCACCAGGCCTTCCAGCAGCGAATTGCTCGCGAGACGATTTGCTCCGTGCAATCCGGTGCACGCCACTTCGCCGATCGCATACAACCCAGGCAAACTCGTCGCGCCATTCACGTCTGTTTTGATTCCGCCGCATTGATAATGCGCTGCCGGCACAACTGGTATTGCCTGCTTCGACATGTCGATCCCGAACCGCAGGCAGGTCTGGTAAATGTGCGGAAAACGCTCCCGGATAAATTCCGGCGATCTGTGCGTAATATCCAAAAACACACATTTTGCGCCTGAGCGCTTGATCTCCGCGTCGATTGCACGCGCCACGATGTCGCGCGGTGCCAGCGAACCACGCGCGTCGTAGCACTTCATAAAATCTTCGCCGCGGTTGTTGCGCAAAATGCCGCCCTCGCCGCGCACTGCTTCCGAAATGAGAAATGATTTTGCCTGGGCATGAAAAAGACATGTGGGATGAAACTGGATGAACTCCATATTTGCGATCTCCACGCCCGCACGCCATGCCATCGCCACACCATCCCCGGTCGCGATATCCGGATTAGTCGTATACAAATAAACTTTGCCACAACCACCGGTCGCGAGCACGATTCGATCCGACCGGATAGTTTCTACCTTTCCAGTTTTTTCGTCCAGAACATAGACCCCAAAGCAGCGGTCTTCTGTTGCGAAGCCGAGCTTGGCGGCAGTGATCAAATCCACCGCCATGTGATTTTCCAATAGCCGGACATGTGATTGGCGGCCGACCTCGCGCAACAAAGTCTCCTCGATCTCCTTCCCGGTCGCGTCTCGTACATGCAACACCCGGCGCTTCGAGTGACCGCCCTCCTTGCCCAGATCAAGCTCACGATGTCCCGAGACCAGGCGTTCATCGAACTGCAGGCCGAGCTCTGCCAGCTCGTGGATGCGCTCCGGACCTTCGGTCACAATCGTGCGCACGACCGCTTCGTCACAGAGACCGGCGCCGGCCTCAAGCGTATCGCGCACGTGCAGCTCGAACGAGTCTTCATCGCTGGTCACGCACGCGATTCCTCCCTGCGCCCAAGCGGTGTTTGTGTCGGTACCCTTGCGTTTCGTTATTACAGCCCCAGCCACCGAACCATGCTTTGCCGCTTTCAGCGCAAAACTGATGCCAGCTATGCCGCTGCCGATCACAACGAAATCGTATTCCTTCATGCGAGCAGAATATTGTCGATCAAACGAGTCTTGCCGAAGAACACGGCCAGCGCGAGCAGCGAGTTCGGTCTGACCATTTCAACCGGTTGCAAAGTTTCCGCATCAACAAGCTCTACGTAATCGATCTGCGCAAGCGGCGCTGCGCCGATCATCTTCCGCGCAAGATCGACAATATCTCTGGCGGATTTTTCGCTGGCATTTGCCGCGGCCAGCAACGCTTTGTGCAAAACCGTTGCCTGTTTCCGTTCTTCTAGATTCAAATACTGATTGCGCGAGCTGCATGCCAGCCCATCCTCTTCGCGCACCGTAGGCACAGCAATGATGTCGATGTTGAAATTAAGATCGCGAACCATGCGGCGAACAATAGCCAGTTGCTGAAAATCTTTTTCGCCAAACACCGCCGCGTCCGGTGTAAGAACGTTGAAAAGCTTCGCGACCACTGTACAAACCCCGCGAAAATGTCCGGGCCGCGACTTACCCTCGAGCACGCTCGACAACGAAATCTCCTCCACGAATGTGGAGCGATCGTCAAAGTACATCTCCTCGATGGAGGGCCGGAATAAAAGATCGACTCCGGCATCACGGCAAAAGTCTTCGTCTGCTTTTTCCGGGCGTGGATATCGTTCGTAATCGCTTCTCGGTTCAAACTGAAGCGGGTTCACAAAGATACTCACCGCCACTTCGCCATCTGCGCCAGCCCGCTCGCGCGCTACCTTGGTCAATTCGCCGTGTGCCTTGTGCAATGCGCCCATTGTAGGAACGAGCACGCGCGGTTTGCTTTTTGCCTGCGATTGCGCCGCGGCGACAGTGGTGAGAATTTCCACGCGGCCCAGCATTACCTAATCATCTACAATCCGCGAATCATGAAATGCATCTGGGCCGACACCCACCCCAAATCAAAGGAAGAGGATAAATACACCAGTGGCTATCAGCGCGAGCATCCAGAACAAATCGACGTTGAACCAAGCGCGGCGCAACATTCCGACACCGAGCTTCTCGTAAACCAACATCGCCACCAAGCCAGTTACCAGAAGATAGCCAAAGGTGTGGACAGCGACTGAAATCGTCAGCAGCGAAGGCGTGCTGAAGTTAGCGAATTCGAGGCCGCAGATCTGGTGCATGTGCAAGGCCATTGGACCCATGTGTGGTGCAAGCGTCTGTGGCGCTGATTTAAGAAATAACGGGATTAGCATTAAACCCGCGCCATGGGCCGACGCCATCACAAAAGACCAAAGAGTTAAATCGCTGAAACCAACCCGCATGCCTACCCAGTTCGGGTGACGTGAGCGAAAAAGGCGATACAATCCAAAAACAAATAGGATCGCAGCAGCAGCAACTTTTAGAGCTAATCGTGGCACGGTAACCCGAGCCAGGAGAACCGCGGCGATGATAATCCCGATGGAAAGCGCATGCCCGAGAGCGATCGGTGGCAGAGCGCGAAGAACTGCCATGCGCTTCTGTTCCTGCAATCCGAGTCCAACAGCAAACAACCATCCCATGGCCGGATTGATCCCATGAAACGCGCCTAACCCGAACAGCGTCAGCCAGGGCCAGAGCCCAGTCACGGAAAACAAAAGGAATCACTCGAAGAATCGCCTCCTTCGAGGCGGATCTGGTGAACACGATAATCGCTGCTCTCAAAGAAAAGGTTTTCGTCGAAGCTAATGCCGCCTTGTGGGTCAGCCTCAAGCTTGACCATCCAACTACCCACGCCGTCGGGATAGAATTGCTCGTCCCACGCAGCGTAAAGCGAGTTCGTGAAATAGATTCGTTTTCCGTCGCGGCTCACTTCCACCATTTGTGGTCCGCCAGCCAAAGGCTGGTTCGGATTTTTCGAGTGGGGCTTTCGGTTAACAATCCCGCCGATGCGTACTGAGCCGGTCTTCTTCGGACTGAATGGATCGGACACATCGTACTGCAAGAATTCTCCTGTTCCCCAGCACGAGACGTAAAGGAATTTGTCGTCGAGCGACAGATTGATGTCCGATACCAATGGGGGCACCGCTTTAAAATCTTTCAGCAGTGCCGGTAGCTTCGCGGGGTCGGCCGGCTCGGCTGGAATTTCGATTACTTTCTTTAAATCCCACGCAGCGTCGTTGCGATGCCAGAGCCAGACCGACGCGGACAAATCCTTCAGCGAAACCACGACACCAACAAAGCCGTAGGCTTTGGTCGGGTTATGCGCGGGACGCATCTCGAGGACCATTTGCTGCTCCTTGCCCAAATCGAGCGCCTGGATATGGCGTCGCCGCCGCAGGTCCCAAACGTGCATCTGATGGCCGTATTTGCTGCTCAGAAGCAGCTCCGGCTGCAATCCGCTTTCGATCATGTTCGGCGTGCCCCATTCGCTGCTCAGCAGAGTGTCGAACCCCAGATGCCACCAGAAATCGTAATGAAGAAATTGCGGTCCCCGGTCCATTTCCCATTGACCTAAAATGTCGAATGTTTCGCAATCGAGCATGAAAATGCCGCCAGGGCCGTCACCATTGGGCGCTCCGAACGCGCTAACGTAAATGCCTTCAGGGCCACAGTGAATCGTGTGCGGACGCGAATAATTGGCGCGCGCAAAAACCTCTTCCGGTTCGATCACTTTGACTATCTCCGGTTTTCGCGGATTGGGTTTTGTGTCGATGATATGAATGCGCGACGAGCGCAGGCCAGGCACAACCAGATAACGGCGCTCG
>QHOM01000183.1 GCA_003218785.1 Verrucomicrobiota bacterium | reverse complement strand
GAACCGAATTTGGCTCGCGCAGCCATGATTCCGAAAACGGTGGGCCTGATCGTATTCGAGCAAATGGCTGCCGACGAGTTGACCGGGCCGGCCGAGGCTTTTTCCCGAGCAAAAATGTCAAATGGGGACGGTCGCGAATTCCGTTGTTATCAGGTATTGACACTCGGCATCGGCACCGCACCGTGTGCGACGGAGTGCGGCATAATTGTAAAACCGCAGCTGAATATCAAAGATGCGCCGCCACTTGATACTCTCATCGTTTCTGGGGGCAGCGGCATTCACGATGCGAGATTGAACAAGAAGGTCGCAAAGTGGCTAAGTCGCCAAGCGCCTGCCATAAGGCGTATCGCAGCCCTCGGTACTGGCATCTACCAACTCGCAGCGACAGGGTTGCTGGATGGCCGACAGGTAACAACTCATTGGCGGTTCGCTAAGGATGTCGCTTTGCGATTTCCCAAGCTCCGGGTTACCCCCAATAGCTTGTTCGTAAAGGACGGCCCATTTTATACCTGTGCCGGTGGCGCTTCGGCGGTCGATTTGTCCCTCTCGCTGATCGAAGAAGATTACGGTCGTCAGATTGCTTTGAAACTGGCACGCGAGCTCGTTGTTCACCTTAAACGACCGGGTGAACAAGAGCAGTACTCCGAGCTCTTACAGTTTCAGGTCCAATCGTGTGACCGCTTCGCCGATCTACCCCCATGGATTTTGTGTAACCTTAATCAGGATCTTTCGGTCGAGGCGCTTGCCCAGAAGGCATGCATGTCGCCGCGCAATTTCACTCGTCTGTTCAAGGATGCTTTCGGAAAGGCACCCGCGGAGTTTGTCGCAAGTGCTCGTATCACTGAAGCGCGGCAACGATTGCAAGTTCCTCGGAATAGCATTGAGAGCGTTGCCATGTCTGTTGGATTCCGAAGTGCAGATGTTTTTAGTCGCGCATTCGAGCGGGAGGTAGGCTGTCGGCCGAGTACCTATCGCGCGCGGCTTAGGACGCGGCTTAGGATTATGCCGGAAGGTGATTTTCTGAAACAGCGGGCCCAAGCTGTAGAGCCATCGTTGGCGCACGCGTGAGTGCGAGATCGTATTGTTCACGATTGAACACTTTCGTCGATTAATTGTCGGCGGCCTTCACTCCGGCGGGAGATCGAATAGTTGCGGCTAAACTGCCAGTCGGTTGTGGCCGAAACTGCCGGATTTATGTCCTAACACTGTAGCTCACCAAAAAGATACTCTCGCCTCACAAAAGCGAGTGACCTGGCAGTCATTCGATTTTGCAAACCAAACAAAAGCCAAAGGAGAAACTAATGATAAAAAATGTGCTAAATAAGTTCGGATTCGTTCGCGTCGCCTTCATGGCAAGCGTCGGATTTCCTGTAGTCTTTGCGTCGAACGCATTCGCTCAGTTGCCGGCGCCGGCTGCTCCCCCTACAGCGCCGACTGCTGAAGTGGAACGCGTGATTGTAACCGGTTCGAACATTCCGACCGCAGAAGAGACCGGGCCAAATCCAGTGGATACTTACCGGCCGCAAGACATCGAGAAGCTGGGTATCCGTAACGCAACGGACCTGCAGGAGTTCATCCCGCAGGAAACGGGCGGCGGGATGAACATGAACATCGGCAATGGCGGTGACGGTACCATCCAGTTCAACCTGCGCGGCCTGTTGCCCAAGGAGACTTTGGTTCTAGTCGATGGCAAACGCGTCGCCTACGGTTCGCTGAGCGACGCCGCGACCAGCGCAGGTGTGGACATAAACCTGCTTCCTTTTTCGATGATCGATCACGTGGACATCCTCAAGGATGGCGCCTCGGCTGTGTATGGCTCCGACGCAATCGCTGGTGTGGTCAACTTTTTTTTACTCCACAAATTCCGCGGTCTGGAAATCGGGGGAACCTACGGGAACACAAACCTGGGAGCCTCCAATGAGATGGGCGAGTGGGAGGCATGGCTCAAAGCCGGCACCGGAGACGACAAGACCGACATTGTGGTGATTGCCGATTTCCAGGAGCGTACCGGTGGCATTTTCAGTCGTGACCGCGATATTTCTTCCAACGGGTTCTTTATACCGTTTGGCGGATTTGATGCGCGCAGCGGGAATGAACCTGGCCGCGCATTCAGCGCCAAACCGGTCAACTTCTCCCTTTTATGTTAACCCGTTTGTGATTGCTCCCAATGCATATCCAGGCGCCCCCGGTATTATCGGCCCCAATGCAGCCCAAGCCCCGTTTCCACAGACCGGCACCCAATATGAGGGGGGTGGCGATTACTTCTTCTTTAACTTCGCGGCCTTCACGCCAGCGCTTCCTCCGGCTGATCGCCAAGCCTTCTACGGTTCTTTCACACGCGATATATGCGACAAATACCTGACGGTATTTGCCGACTTTAAATATACACGCTCGTTTTTCGACGCGTCGGCGGCGGCGGTGCCGTTTTCGCCTGATCCATTCAAAACGCCAGGCACGAACACGTTCTTTAGTCCCAACGGCATTAGTGTGCCAATCCAGAATGCGTTTAATCCCTTCACGGTCGGGGATGCGACTTTGGTCATTAACGGAGTCCCAACTCCCATGACTACCGGGGTTCGGTTTCGCGGCATTAACGACACCGGTCCCAGAAGTGAAAAGTTCACCTACTGGGATTCCCTTTTCGACGTCGGGCTGAAGGGTGAGATGGGAGAATTTGGCGATTATTTCAAGACTTGGAACTGGGAAGCCGGTTTCCGTTATTCCCGCAACGAGGGGCAGGACTTGTCCATTGGCGAAGTCAGCCAGCCTGGGCTGCGCGACGCGCTGTTGGATACCAACCCGGCCACGGCGTTTGATCCCTTCCTGGGTATCACTGGCCACAACACCGCGGCGGCCAGACAAGCAGTTTACGTCACCCTGCATAACTCAGGCGAAGTGCAGTTGCCCATTGGTTATGCCACTTTTAACGGCGACCTGTTTAAGCTTCCCGCGGGACCTGTCTCCTTTGCTATCGGCGGTGAGTATGACGCGCCGTCATTCACACGCGATCGCGACGCGCTCAATAACACGTTTCAATCGATTGGCTCGGTGGATGGCCAAAGCTTCCGGGTGAACCGGAATGTTTGGTCGATCTACGAGGAAGTTCGGGTACCCTTCACGAGCCCCACGTGGAACTTCCCCGGGTTTTATAGTTTTGAGGTGGACTTTGCCGAGCGCGAGGAATGGTACAGCACCAACACCTCTTCAGTTTTACCTTCCGGACTCTTCCCAGCTCAGCCGGCGGCCCATAGCCAGTTTAACACCCAGAGGCCGAAAGT
Organism: Verrucomicrobiota bacterium; assembly: GCA_003218785.1. Lineage (GTDB taxonomy): Bacteria > Verrucomicrobiota > Verrucomicrobiia > Chthoniobacterales > UBA10450 > Udaeobacter. The sequence goes on along the minus strand of QHOM01000183.1, from coordinate 8,956 downwards.
TTCCGTTCGCTGGGAGCCGCTTGATCCCAAGTGGATCGGGGCGGTAACCCTGCGTGGCAGCTACACCGAGGGGTTTCATGCGCCGAGTCTGTCGGAGGTTACGCCCGCAGGCTCGCAGAACTTCCCATTGGTGGCCGATCCATTTTCGAGCCAGACCGAGCCCCAGATCGAGGAACGCATTCTAGGAAACCCCAACACACACCCGGAAGTTGCCTATGAATGGACCTACGGGGCGGTTTACAGCCCGAAATGGATCAAGGGCCTAACAGTAAGCGCCGATTGGTGGCATATTGATATGCGTGACATCGTGACAACCCTCGGCGCGCAATTCATTATCGAGAATAATCCCCCGACCCCGGGTGTTCAGGAGAACGGGCCCCTGGTTTTTCGTGGTCCTAGTTCAGTTCCCGGTGAGGCTGGCCCAGTCACGCTCGTCATCGATCCCAGCCAAAACCTTGCTGGCGCAATCTTCGAAGGTCTCGACTACGAAGGGATCTATATTCTGGATTCTTCGATCTTTGGCCACGGGGATTTTGGCAGGTTCACGACCACGGTCAACGGCACCTGGCTGGCCCGGGCTGAGCTTCAGGCTACTCCTGATTCAAAACGGTTCGGGATCGCCGGTGAGTTTATACCGACCGCATTCGCCCTAACCAGTTCGCTACCACGGAACCGAGCCAATGGCAGTCTATTCTACGATGGCCCGGCCGACTCGTGGCTGGCTGGAGTTGATGTTGGGGCGATCGTGCACTGGATTCCCCAATATGAAGATGACAATATCAGTCTGACAGGATCGCCGAAGCCAAATATGCCTAGAACCGGCGGACCTGGGTTTAGCGGCGGCTTCTTTGCCCCGACCACCGGAACTGCCGCCCAGTTTCCGTGGCGCGCGCGCAAAGTGGACGGGTGGACTACGCTCGACCTGGTCGGATCATACACGTTTAACCTGCCACCACCCGCGCCGGTGGCCCCGGTGCCTGGTTTCGCCAAGGATGGCGGTAAAAACGTGAAGATGGAGGGCAAGGAGAAAAACGTCATGCCGGTCTCCACGGCTGAGTACAATCCCTGTGGATGGCGCGCCTGGTTGAATGGCACGACGGTCACGCTTGGGATGCAGAACGTGTTGGATGCAGATCCACCATTCGTGGCCGGCAGCTTCGAGAACGGCTACGACGAATCGCTCGCCAACATCAAAGGCCGGTTTTGGTACGTCCAACTAAAGAAGAGATTCTAAAGCACAAACCGAAGCAATTCATACGGCCGGGCTCCTTATAGGGCCCCGGCCGTTTGCTTTTCGTTTAGAGACAGGCTTTACCGCAGAGATCGCGGAGCACGCAGAAAATCCTCAATTGATTTCCTCATCGGAATTCAAAACGCAACGGCGAATTCCGGAGTTTAGCAGCCAAATGTTGAAGTGGATGAAAAATTCTTAGACCAAAGAGGAATAAAGTATGGCGATTTGGTAAACGCGTCCCTAAGATCGACAATGGCGCGCGCGGTGCGTCCCGCAAGAGGAGGATTGATTTTCGCGTCGGTTTGGGGAAAGCTTAGTTCCGCTAAAAAGGCATGCAGTACGTTACCGCGTTCTCACGTCCGCAAACTGTTCCGGCTGGGCTTGCTGCCGCGCGAAAGCCTAACTTGTGGATTCTGGACAGTTGGCGCGACCTGATCTTGTACGTCTGCACGCCGCTGGTGATCGTGCCGATCTTCCTCGTGGCGATCGGGCGTTATTCCAGCGCTTCAAGTGGCGCTTCATTTTTGCGCCGATTTTTTTGGTGGTCGTCTCCGCGATCTTTTCTTTGTGGGACCTCAAAGGCATTGTGCTAGTCGCCTTTATTTGGGGCGTCTGGCACGGCATGATGCAAACGTATGGGTTCTGTCGCATCTACGATGCGAAAGTGGGCTCATTCGCTGAGCTGACGCGTCGTCTTGATTTCGCATTGTGCGGGATTTGGTTCGCCACCGCGGTCCTTCTCTCATCGCAGCGAATGACTGATACCTTCGAGACTTATTACGCTGCGGGAGGGCCCTTCATTCCGCCCGGCTTCCTCCGGGCAGCACAGCAGGGGCTGCTTGCGTTCGCCCTCTTAGTTTCAGCCGTGTTTCTGGCAAATTTTATCCGGATGTGGACTAGCGGGAAGCGGCCGAGTCCGGTAAAGCTGGTTCTTCTCATCACGAGCATTTCTTTTTGGTGGTACTGCAACAACATCGTGGCCAGCGTTCTCGTCGGTATTGCCTTGTTCGAAGTATTTCACGACGTCCAGTACCTCTCGCTGGTTTGGATCTATAATCGCAAACGGGTTGAGACCGACAGCTCGATCGGCGGGTTTATGCGCTTCGTGTTCCGGCGCAGCGGTTCGCTGATGGGTCTATACGTGGGCCTGATCTTCGCCTACGGGGCGCTGGGTTATTTCAAGTCGAGCATCGATATCGACGTAGTCAAACGCATCCTCACTGGTGTAGTGACCGCTTCGGCGCTGCTCCATTTTTATTACGACGGATTCATCTGGAAAGTGCGCGAGAAATCTACTCGACAATCTCTCGGCATCGGCGGCGGGACAACAGATGTTTCGACGAGCGGTTTTCTGCCCAGCTGGGCCTTGCATGGTGCGAAATGGGTCGCTGTTTTTGTCATTCCGCTTGGCGCACTTTGGTTTGGGCAAGTGCGGCTCCCTCAGAATGAACTTGAACATTTAGCCTGGATCGCCGCCGATCTTCCTGTTTCCGCCCGGGCGCATACCAATTACGCCAAGGCTCTGCAGGAAGCTGGCCGACTCGATGAAGCAGCCGATGAATTTTCCGCTGCGCTTCGTCTTAATCCCGCTTCGGCAAAGGCCCACGCCAATCTGGCCAGCGTCCTGATTGGAAAGGGAAACCTGGAAGATGCGCAAACCCATTTCGAAACAGCACTGCGACTCGACTCTAACAACGCCGAGTTACACTCCGGTTATGCCTATCTTCTGGAGCGACTCGATCGCCCTGAGCAAGCAGCGGCGGAAATCGAAGCGTCCGTCCGCTTGGATCCAAAGTCTGCACAAGCTCGGTATAGCTATGGTGCATTTCTGGAGAAACACGGCAAACTCGAGGAGGCAATTGTGCAGTATCGACAGGCGATTCAAGCTGACCCGCGTCATGTGGATGCTCATCTCGATCTGGCAAGTGCGCTTTTCCAAGAGGGCGATTTGCAGGAAGCCAAGGCACATTATCTGGAGGGAAGCCGGCTCAAGCCAGAGCTCGCCCAGCCTCATAACGACTTGGGCAAGGTTTTTATGCGCGAAGGCAACGTTGCCAGTGCGATCGCGCAATTCGAAGAAGCGTTACGTCTTCATCCCGACTTTCCGGAGGCGGAGGAGAATCTGCGCAGCGCCAGAGAAACCGAGGCTCAGTCTCGTTGGCAATCGCCGAGGTAAAATCTTCGGTCGGCCGCGCTCGGCGTGGCTCGCATTTACCAGTCGGCGTGATCTCCGTGGTTAACTGGGACAAAAACTAATGTCCGGGAACGCCACGCCTTCAGGAACGAGCAAACAGAACCAGCTCCGATCCCCATTCTGGCAGCGGAACTGGCTTTGGGGGCTCTTTCTGATTGCCCTGATTTTAATGGCATACGCCCGAGTCTTTAACGCCGGCTTCATCTGGGACGACGAATCGCATCTGACACGAAATCCCTGCATCGTTGGTCCGCTCGGACTTAAGGAGATCTGGACGAGCACGCGAGCTGTCTATTACCCGCTCGTGCTGACGAGCTTCTGGAGTTTGCATAAGCTCGTCGGCTTAAGTCCATCGCCATACCACATTCTCAATGTGCTGCTGCACGTGGCCTCGGCGGTCTTGCTCTGGCGCGTCTTGCGGCAACTCGATGTTCGTGGAGCGTGGCTGGGGGCAGTGCTCTGGGCATTGCATCCGGTAATGGTGCAATCGGTCGCCTGGGTCACGGAGCTAAAAAATACTCAGTCGTGTCTCTTTTATCTTTTGTCGATCTTCTGGTTTTTGAAAGTGGACGCGGAGGAGAACGGGAACAGCGTGCGCTGGTGGCGCTTTGGCTGGGCGCTCCTGTTCTTTGTTGTGGCGGTCCTGAGCAAGCCATCCACAGTCATGTTGCCTGTCGTAATCGCGCTCTGTGTCTGGTGGCGGAGAGGACGAATCCGGTGGCGCGACCTCGCGACTCTCGTTCCGTTTGCGCTGATTTCAGCGCTTGCCAGCGTGTGGACCATTTGGGAACAGAAGTTCCATTCGGGTGCGATTGGTTCTGAGTGGGCCCAGTTGTGGCCGGAGCGGCTCATCATCGCGGGTCGCGCGATATGGTTTTATCTGGGCAAACTGGTTTGGCCCGATCCGCTCATTTTCATCTATCCGCGTTGGGAGATTAATTCGTTGCAACTGACGGCTTATCTGCCGCTGCTGGCAGCGTTGGCTGGTTTGTTTGCTTTGTGGCTAATTCGCGGGAAGTGGAGTCGCCCCGTATTTTTTGCCGCTGCATACTTTGTGATTTCGCTATTTCCTGTGCTCGGCTTTTTCACCGTTTACTTCTTCCGCTACTCGTTTGTGAGCGATCATTTCCAATATCTGGCGAGCATGGGACCGCTCGCTTTAGCCGGAGCTGGTATCACAGCGGGAACCGATTCCATCAAATGGAAACCTTTTCTCCGCGCGGCCATGTGCGGAATACTCCTGCTTTTTGGCTTTTTGACGTGGCGGCAGAGCGCGATCTACCACGGCTTGGTAACATTATACACGGCGACGCTGGCAAAAAATCCCGGCTGCTGGATGGCGCATTACAATCTGGGCATCGTCCTGCGCGACCAAGGCGAAACTGACGAGGCGATTGCTCATTATCGCCAGGCAGTCGCGCTGCGGCCGAATTACGCCGAAGCGCATTACAATCTTGGACGTGCTTTGGTTGAGAAGGGTGAAGTTGATGACGCGATTGCGCATTACGAAAGAGCGCTGGCGATAAATCCTGCCGACGCTGAAGCGCACAACAATTTGGGTGTCACGCTTTTTCTAAACGGACGCGTCGATGATGCAATCACTCACTACCAGAAGGCGCTGGCAATTCGGCCGGATTACTCTGACGCGTCTTGCAATCTCGCGAACGTGCTTCTTTCCAAAGGTGATATGGAGGCTGCAATCGTCCGGTACATGGCGTGCCTCGCCTTGTCGCCGAATCAGGCCGAGGCTCAATACAATCTGGCGAGCGCACTTCTCCGAAAAGGCCGAACCGACGAGGCCATTGATCACTACCGAAAAACGCTCGAATTACGCCCTGAGAACGCTGACGCGCACGCGAACTTGGGGAGCGCGTTTCTTGCGAAGGACCGCATCCAGGAGGCAATCGCTCAATACAGGAATGCTCTCGCAATCGCGCCGGAGAATATGGCTGCCCAAAGCAATCTGGCGTGGCTATTAGCGACTTCTGCGGATGCATCACTCAGAAACGGACCAGAAGCGGTTCTGTTGGCGGAACAGGCTAGCCGCCACTCCGGTGCGAATCGGCCAGTTATTTTACGGATCCTTGCCGCCGCCTATGCGGAGGCTGGCCACTTTGCTGAGGCCAAGGAAACCGCTCAACAGGCATTGCAACTATCCGATGGCCGGGACAACACCGTGTTGGCTGACGCCCTTCGAAAGGAAATCGCCCTTTACCAATCGGGTTTGCCCTTTCACAAGCAATCGAGATAGCCCAGCTGTAGCCGTCGCCCTGTGGGCGCAGCGATCATGGATTTCGTCACAAATACGCCTTTTCATCGAAACAGTTTGCTTCGCACAGCGAAGCGGCTACAACTCATCGCCGAATCTTAGCGTCCGTTATGCTGGAGGCTTAGCCTGCTCTTCCTAATTGATCGGAGACAGTTCCCGGAGCGGTATGTGCTCGCGGTAAAGCGCAATGTCCCTTTCAAGAACGTTCGCGAAAGCCGATTTACCCTGCGCCGTTGCTGTTTGCACGCCGCGTTTCGCTGTCAGGACGGCTTCAGAAAAGCGGCTGCTCTCCGCATACGCAGCCGCAAGCGTCCGGAGAAACTTTGGATCTTCACTATTTGAAAGCTCCACTGCTTCCCGTGCGAACTTGACCGCTCTGGCGCCGTCGCGGATTGAGGCATCAGAAGATGTCGCCAGCACCCAGGCAATGTTGTTGCGGGAATGGGGATCTTCGGGAGCTAATGCCAATGCCTTTTCGTAATGGGCGATCGCCTCCTTGAGCGAACCCTGCCGCAGAAGAGCGTTACCAAGGCAGGTGTGGGCATCCGCGTCATTGGGTTGTATTTGGAGAGTTTTCTCCCAATCCGCGATTGCTTCGTCGATGCGGCCCTTTGCAAAAAGAACGTTTCCGCGGTTGTAATAGGCATCTGCATAATTCGGTTGCAATTTTATTGCCTCCTCGTAGTGAACCATCGCTTCATCGGATTGTCCTTTTCGGGCCAGAGCGTCGGCGAGGTTCATTTGCACAAAAGCTGAACCCACGTTGTAGTGCGTATCCAGCCTACCAGACCTAATCCTTAGCGCGGTCTCAAAGTGCGCGATCGCTTTGTCCAGTTCACCGCGGTCGACGCACAGGTACCCGAGATTATTGTGGGCAAAGTCGTTGTCAGAAGTCACGGCAAGAGCATGGGTCCAAAGAGTCTCGCTGTTGCGCCAATAGGAAGTCTGAATGAATGCCGCCCATGCCAGGGCAACGATGATTACTACCGCGGTGGCTACAGCAAACCGTGATCTGGACTGGCGGACTGCTGTCACGTCAGCAGCGAGCCAAACTGCGAGCAGAAACAGACCGATATGGGGGAGGTAGGTATAGCGGTCGGCATGACCTTGCTCTCCAACCTGAACGAGGCCAATCACTGGGACGAGCATACCGAGATACCAGAACCAGCCGGTGAACAGGTAAGGTCGTTCTCGCCGGAAAACGATTGCTGCCACAGTGACGGCGAGAAGAAATCCGATCGCAAGAATAACCTCCCAAATTGCCAGGGTGTTATCTGGATAAGGATAGAAAACTGCGAGGCGTGTCGGCCACAATGTTTTCCAGACGTAAATCACATAACTCGCGAACGCGTTTTGCACGCGCCAGAGGAACGGCAACGGCGCGATCGCGCCAATAGCGCGTTTTTGCAGGACAAATGTGATGACACAGGAGCCCGCGGAGAGAACGAGCAAGGGAATCTTTTCCAGGAAGAGGCGTCGTATCACGCACCTTTGATTACCGGACTTTAAGATTTTGGCCTTTCCTTTTGTTGAGGAGGGTTGTTCAAAACGACGTAGCGGCCAGTAATCCAGAAGGAGAAGGACGGCGGGTACGCTTACCAGCATTGGCTTGGACATGAGCCCGGCCGCGAACAGGATAGCGACCCCCAGATAGCGCGTTATAGACGCTGCGCGTGCATAACGAACGTATGCGTCCAGCATGAGTATAAAGAAGACCGCGCTCAGAACGTCTTTTCGCTCGCTCACCCATGCCACTGATTCGACATGGAGCGGGTGAACCGCGAATAATGCTGCGACAACCACACTCTTCCATACTGCGCCGGTCATTTGCCGCAGCACCCGAAACAGCAGGAGCACTGCGATGGTATGCAAGACGATGTTGGTAGCATGATGGCCCCCAGCTTTCAAACCGTATAACTGGCAGTCCAGCATGTGCGAAATAGTCGCTAGTGGATGCCAGTTGCGTGCGTGTGGGCTAGTAAAGGCAAGCGCTATCCCTTTTATCGTTAATCCAACCTGAATGGCTGGGGCATTATAGACGTATAAATCGTCGTCGAAATTAACGAAATCATAGCGGATTGTTTGGCCGAATACGGCCAGGCTGATTGCGGCAAGAAACAGGTATATGACGATAGTTATGCTACGACTGCGAACGCCTCTTGGTAATCCGCTTGGGCGGTCGCCAAACTGCCGCTTGTTGTTATTCACTGTTGGGCGACAAATTGCCAGTTGTTAGGTTATTGGCTAATTCAACGCCCCGTTTCGCAGTCTCAATTGCTTCCGGAAAGCGACCACTCTCGGCGTAAGCGGCTGCCAAAGTGCGGAAAATTATTGGATTCTTGCCACCGGAAAGTCGCAGCGCCTGTTCTGCCAGTTGAACTGCCCGCACACCATCTCGAAACGATCCTTCGGGAGAAGTTGCAAACACCCACGCGAGATTGCTCTTCGCGTTGCCGTTATCGGGCTGAATTGTCAGCGTTTCCTGCCATTGCTCAATCGCTTCCCTGATGCGCCCGTGCTGGATGAGAACAGTGCCCAAAATATTGTGCGCCTCGACGTTTTCAGGCTGAATTTCCAGCAACTTGCGATAATGAATCATCGCATCGGCCACCTGTCCCTTTTGAAGGAAAGCCTTCGCAAGATTGTCGTGGGCAGGCGCGTTTTCGGGCCGAAGATTCACGGCTGCCTGGAGCATAGAAATTGCTTCATCCAACTTGCCTTTTCGAAGGAGGACAATGCCGAGATTATTTTCGGCAACGTCATTGTTCGAGGTTACGGCAAGCGTGTGAGTGAACAGCGTTTCGCTATCGCGCCAAAAGGTTGTCTGAATCCACCCGCGCCAACTTAATACCCCAATGATTATCGCGGCACTGGCACCCAAAATTTCGCGTTGATGACGCCATGAAGCCGACCAATCGGCGACAGTCCAAGTGCCCATGATATAAAGGCCTATCTGCGGCAGGTAAGTGTATCGATCGGCCCGCCCTTGCCATCCGACTTGCACCAAACCAATCACCGGCACAAGCATCCCCAGGTACCAAAGCCAGCCAGTGATGACGTAGGGCCGTTTTTTCCGCACAGCAAACGCCGCTGCACTAATCGCAATCAAAGCCGCGAGCGCGAGAATGATCTCCCAGACCGGCAGGCGATTTTCTGGATGAGGATAAAAAACCGCGAGCTTCACTGGCCAGAGCATTTGCCAAATGTAGGCGACATAGGTCACTAATGCGTTGGTCGCCCGCGATGAAATCGGAAGTTG
>QHOM01000182.1 GCA_003218785.1 Verrucomicrobiota bacterium | reverse complement strand
ACGTTTGCCGCTCGTACATGTGGACTTGAAGCGGGTTTTGCGGGGTTGCGGTGCAATCTGAAGCCCCCTCATTCCAGTGCACGTCCAACGATCCAGGCACTGGCTGGGACCACCCCTGCGTTGCTGTCAGGAAAAACATCGACACTGCTAGCGCGGCCGCCACTTTCCAAGCCGCACAAAAGTACGACAAGAAACTGTTAGCAGTTGGGCGCGAACGATTGATCCAATTCACACAATTCACCTCTTCTATTCACGCGATTATGTGTATCGTAACATCATCAGGCGTGCTACTTGCTCTGTGATGGCAGGCGAGACTCTAACCGAAACTTTTTCCGATGAGAACCGGTAAGAAAATTAGAAGGAAGAATTAGGAAGGCAGAAGCGCGACACAAAAATTTTATTTCGTCTTGCGCCAGACAACATCTTCGTTGTTTCGGCGGTCGATAAGAGCGTCGACTTTGCCGCGGGCATCGTAACGGAAAAGGATCCGGCCTTCGACGCCTTTGCGGAAGAAGATTTCCGATGTCTCAGGGAACAATTGTTCCTTCTTATTCAATTGCTCCTTCTTCCCTTTTGGTTCGACAAATAATTTGTCGCCCTCGGCCGTAACCGTTCTGGTTTGCCGGGGCGCGAGCTCGTAGGTGCCAGCGTAGTCGGCGAACTTTTTCGGGTCCGCCTTTCCAACAGCCGGATCTTCGTAATAGCGGTGTGCCTGAGTGGCGATGATCTTCCATTCGCCGTTGCGCCGCAGCCAGGTGTCGGTGGTGTGATAACGCGCCGTCATATTTTGACCGAAGATGGTTTCGGTTTCATTCAGGTCGTAGCTCAGAACGGCGGTATCGCCCAAAATCCGGCTTTGGACATTGGCGATCTTGATCGCGCCGGAATGTCCGGCCGGCATCGGCGTGATGTCGGCAACCAGTTTCGCTTTGTCCATGGTGCGTCCTTTCTCATCAGAGAAGATGCAGTCGTCGGCGAAATATTTCTTCCATGGCGTTTGGTTTCCAGGCGCGATGGCATCGCAAAGCTCCTGGGTGCGACGGACGAGCTCGTCTTCGGTGATCGGTACATCTGCGGCGTGAGCGAGCGTGGTTGCGAAGATGGAGTAAGAGTTAACGAAAAAAGGCAGGGGCAGGAAGATTGAAGCCAGAGATACGTAACAACGGTGAATAATTGACTCCCCTATCTTGTCTAAGGTCTCGATGGAAATTGAGGGAAAACTATGAAACGAATTCTATATTCGACATGCATCGGAAGTCTCATGCTGGGGCTCACGGCTTGGGGTCAACAAATCAACGACACAAGGCCTGACAGAGCGAAGGCGCATCAAACATCAAATGTTCGGGCGACAAGACCTGCAAACACCGGCGCGATGATGGGCGCGCACCGTTATACTTCGACCGCGCCATTTCGGCAACGGACTTACACGGCGCCGCGCACTAATCCAAACGCGGTGGTCAATCAAGACGCCCGCATGCGCGCGTTTCGCCAGCGAAACTTCTCGAGTAATCAAGATTTCCGCGCGCGGCGCAACGTTGTCGTCGATCGCGACCAAAACTTCGCGATGAATCGGACAAGAAATTTCGATGTTAATCGCGATCGTAACACTGCCGAGTTTCGTTCTCGCAACGGCTTAGCGATCAATCGCGATAGAAACTTCGCGGTCAATCGGACAACAAACTTCGACGTTAATCGTCGGCGCAACGTGACGATCAACAATAACTTTCGGAGCAGCGCGTTTCGCGGTCAACAGTATGCGGCCTTTCGCAATTACCACGCACAATGGCACGATCGCGGTTGGTGGAGGAGCCATTACGATCGGATCGTCTTTGTGAACGGCGGCTGGTATTACTGGGATGCGGGCTACTGGTTCCCGGCATGGGGTTATGAGCCGTACGCTTATTATCCATACGATGGCCCAATCTACGCCTACAACGGATTGGCTCCCGACCAAGTAATTGCCGATGTTCAGTCGCAATTGCAGCGGGACGGTTATTACGATGGACCGATCGATGGTATTCTTGGACCGATGACCCGAGACGCCATCGCAGCGTTCCAGGCCAACAACGGATTGGAGGTCACATCGACAATTGATGAGCCGACACTTTCCACGCTCGGCATCTCGTAACTTGTCGGAGCCATTTGGAGAGCCGCGTGATGTGTTCCATCATGCGGCTCTTTCAGTTCTGCGAAACGAGAAAAAGCTGGAGCGAAAGGGCGAGCACGGAGACGTCCAATTCGAGGGGTTGATTTTCTAAACCCAACAATCAGCTGCGACACGATATTGAGCGATCTGCAGGTCCAAAAATTTTGGGAGATACGAATTACAGGGTATGAAGATGCTGATTATGACAGTGATAACGGCGTTACCGCTCATGGCGTTAGGCCAGACAGCGGAGCCGCAACAGACGCAGACGCAGACGAAAGAAACGCAGGCTACGGCACCGGCGAAAGGGAAGAAGACACACGCGCAGGAGCCGAGCAAACCTCAGGCAAAACCTGAGACGGGCACTGTACGTGGACAGACGAACGTTAAGGGTCGCGCTCAGGACGTAAACAGGAATGAACCTGGGGCGCGTTCGAGCACGAGCCAGACGAACGTGAGGAACACGAATCAAACGACGACGGTGAATAAGGAAGAGTTCAGGTCGCGTCACAGTGAAGTGTTCAGTCTTGGGCGACATCCGAAAGAATTCTTCGTCCAGCGATTCGGGGCGAACCATTTCCGGTTGATCGGGAACACGTACTTCGTGTTCGTGGATGGCTGTTGGGTCGCGGTTGACGTGGACGGCTTCGTATTTACGGAGCGGGTAATCTGCGCGGGCGATCCGGAATTTATTGAAGTTGATTAGCGCATCCTCTGCGCGAGACAAAAGCGCTCCGCTGGAAATGCGGGGCGCTTTTTTTTGGCATCGACGGGGTCCGGCACGAACGCTTTCGAAAAGTACCGAATTGGTGGGGACGCAGCAGTAACGCCAGGTTCAACCATGAATTTTTTTGACCCTGCGGGCACAAGAAAGGACTTCAGAAGCTGACACAAACTTGCAGCATCGAAGTTTGGCTATCGCGCAGCTCGATCAATTGAGCCAAGCAAAGGATAGTACGGGTCTCGCCTGCGCAGTGAGTGCTAATCGAAGTTTTTCCGAAGGAAAAGACGGCTGCTGGTTCGAACTTCGGAGCCGAAGCGCTCTTGGGATGATGTTTCGGCATTGTCGGCGGAATTTACGGATGGAAGCCAATCTGTCTTTTTGGCGGGGCCGGCTGCGTGGATTTATGGCCGTCGAGCAGCCGGCGCCCAGCCATTTCAGATTGTCACCGAAACAGAGCGGATTCACTCGCCAACAATAAATCAGAACAGCCCGCGTCGCGACAAAGTCATTGTCGCTCGTACGAACACGAGCAAACGAAAAGTCATCACGCGGCAAAGCCAGTTCAACCGGCGCAAGCCATCAACCAATTCGGTAGCGGTACAGTTAAACCCCGGCTTTCCTGAACGTGACCCGAATGCCCGGGTCTAGGACTGTGGCAATCCAACCGCGGGTGTCTGCGAACGCGTGAATTTCCTTTTCGCGTTTCAGTTGATCTCGTTCGTCTCGCGGCCAAATAAGGGCCAAATCGCGTTCAAAAATCGTGCAAGACCGCCTGCTACGAAGACGTTCTTCAATGCGTTTTTTTAGCGCGTCCACCGAACACCATTCTCGTCTTATTCCTCTAGAACACCAACTAATTCGTCGATGCTCCATTATGTTGGCGTCTGAATCTGAGCGTTTTTCCGCCTAATCAGGGAGGGTTTTCGGAACCAAGGTGGCGCAGTCGCGGGTTGACAGTAAGGGTCGTTCGATTCGCTATACGGCGGCTTTTCTGCCGCTAACAATTAATGCCTCTGCGGGGAAACTCATTGTTCCGCTCGCGAAGTATCTCCGCGCTGCATCGGCAACAGCCTGCTTTATGGTTGGTAGTTGAGCGGGCGCGAGTCCGGCCATTTTTTCCCGCAAAGTTTCGGACATTTCAGTCCGCAACTGCCAGAACTGATCAAATGAGATCGCCGCAGTAATCTGAAAATTCAGCTGGCGTTCGGTCACATTTTTAGCCTCAGTATTTTCCAGGATTCCAGCCAGCTTACCGGGAACGGCAAAACGGAATGCATCTGGCGCATCGGGATCGTGTCGAGGAGACTCGACAAATCTGTCTATCACGTCTGTGACAGTCGAAAAGAAAGGATTAACTTCCTCTGGACCCCAGACGACAAACGAGACATATCCGTCCTCGCGAATCACTCTCAGCGCCTCCCGCACCGCAGTGATGGGATCGACGAAAAACATTGCTGATAATCTGCCTACGGCCACATCAAATGTACGGTCTGCGAACGGTAGGTCATCGCCAGAACATTGCTTGAAGTGGATGTTTGTCAGGCCCCGGCTGCCTGCTTCCGCCTGAGCAGTCTCCACCATAGCGGCTACAGGATCCGTGTACATTACCGATCCTGTTGGCCCGACAATGGATGAGATTTTGAGCGATGGCTCGCCGCTTCCGCCACCGATATCGAGCACCTCCTGGCCGATCCCGATCCGCGCTTCTTCGACTAGACCGGACGTTAGTGGCGCGAACATCTGTTCGATCAGCGCTCGATACTTGTCCCAATACCGCGCAGAGGTTTGCCACGCGTCCAGCACTTTCTTCTGTTCCTCGCGAATCATTCTGGTTCCACGGAAGCTGACCCTTTTCTATTTCGGCGTAGGCGAGCCCGCGAGTTTTTCGGAGCGCGGATGATTCCGAAGCGGAGCGAACATTGGATCCAGCCACTCCAAATTGTCGCCGAAAACACCCGGTTCACTCCTCTTTTTCTACCGGCACTTGGACTTTGATGCAACGACCCGTACTGGCACGCTCCGGCGTAGCCGGATTGAGGAACTCATCGGTGGCGAATTTCGAGTTTTTTCCGTTTGACAGGTGTTAAATCGGCACTAGGCTCACTCGCCTTTTTTTGTGACAAACGCCCTCATTCTCCCCCCAAATTGCGTGGCCTTCGCCATGCTCAACCCCCTTGCCGGACCCGATCATGAAGTCGCGGGATGGTTCCACGCGCATCTGACGCGCACATTTGTCAGCGTCCTGCGAGCGTTCACCGAGTTCGGTTCAAGCGAGTGGATCGGAGTCGTTTTATTTTTCATGGTGCTCTATTTTGTGTGGAAAAAATATTGGCCTTCGCTGGTGACCCTCGTCGTGGCTGTGCCGGGCGGGATGTTACTTAACGAATGGATGAAGACCGCCGTTCATCGACAACGTCCCTTTTTACATGGCTGGTTTGTGGATTGGTCGGGCTACAGTTTTGCAAGCGGGCATACGATCGGGGCGACCTTGCTTTACGGTCAGCTCGCTCTTTTTATTCTTCCAGTGTTGAAGGCGCGCCACTGGCGGAGGCTGACAGTTGCCAGCGCGGCATTGCTGATCGCCTTGGTCGGATTCAGTCGCATCGCGTTGGGCGCCCATTTTTTGACCGATGTTCTCGGCGCGATCGTATTCGGAATTTTTTGGCTGGCGTTTTGTTTATTCGCCACCAAACCAATGCGGCGACGCGTGGTCCCAACTCCTGCCATGCCCTTCATTAGCGAACCTGCCATGGTGCTCGTGGAATCCGCAGAAAAACCCGCGCAGAGTCTCCTGAGCTAATCAGGAGCCGTCCAGCGCCAGGTCTTCCTGCGCGGGATTTGCGCATTTCTCTTGAGCGATAGGCGCATCTTCTTGCGTCCGCTCGAATTGCTCTCGAACACACGATGAAAGCGCCGGGAAAAATCCAAGTAACCGTATGGTTGCTTGGTCTTGCTGGAGCCGCACTCTTTACCTTCCTGCTGATTCGCCAGGGTGCCTCGCAGGTCGGCATGGCGTTCGCTACCGCGCGCTGGGCGCTTGCCGCCGTGGTGATTTATCACTTCGCCGTTCCGGTCGTCTTCGATGCAACTGCTTGGTGGGTTCTTTTTCCAAAATCCGATCGCGTGCCGTTGTGGCGGCTGCTTTGGATGCGTTGGATCGGTGAGTCGGTCAGCACGCTCGTTCCCTCCGCCGCAGTTGGCGGAGACATCGTCCGGGCGCGGTTGGCTTCGATCAATGGGACGCCGGTGCCAGTCGCCGCGGGCACCGTGCTCGTGGACGTTACGCTGGGCGTTTTCACGCAGGCCGCATTCACCGTCCTCGGGCTGGCAGTGCTTGTCGGTGTAACTGGACAGAGAAATTTCGTTCGTCCAACTTTGGTGGGAACGTTAATCGGCGTTCTTGGTGTTGCCGGTTTCTACTTCGTGCAACGGCTGGGAATGTTCCGTTTTCTCGCCCGCATCATAGCAAGCTTGGCGAATTCACCGGAGTGGCACTCGCTGGTGCAGAGCGGTGAGACCCTCGATCGGACCGTTCGCATGCTTTACGCCCGGCGGCATGCAGTCGCGATGTGTTGCGTGTGGACGGCTATTTCGCTGGTCGGTGGCTCCGGCGAAATTTGGATCGCGCTTTATGCGCTCGATCTTCACGCGACATTCGTTAACGCGCTGATTTTGCAAAGCATGGTGTTGACGATTCGCTCGGCGGCGTTTGCCGTTCCGGGAGGTTTGGGCGTGCAGGAAGGCGGTTACCTTTTCGTCGGCCACCTTCTCGGCATCCCAGGAGATGCTGCCTTCGCCCTATCGCTGATCGCGAGAGTGCGGGAACTCGCGCTCGGCATCCCGGGGCTCATTTCCTGGCAACTGATTGAAGCACGTCGCCTCTTGCGGACTCGCTTGGCAGCAACGGTTCGATAACGCCCCAGATTCGCGATTATGTCTCGGAGCTTCGCCAGACGGCGTTTTACTTTTGCCTGGTTGGCGAAGCTTGTGCGGACGCCCCACCATATCCATGCCATGCCGTTGGGAAGCGCCAGTTGATCTTCCAACGCGGCAATCACACGCGCATTTTCATAGGCGTTCAGAAAATAAAGCGCGAAAGGCAGCCATTTCCGGCTGGGAACAATTGCCAGGATGTCGAGCAAGAAAACGAGCAAATCGTCGGCATGTCGCGATTTGGCCGGAAGCGATGTCTCGTGAACCAGTTCGAAGTCAATCAGCCGCGCCCGGCCAGTCTTCGTGTTATAAATGACATTCGTCATAGTCGCATCGCCGTGAGACCAGGGCCCGGCAAATTCATCGCTCCAGAGTTGATGAGTCCGGTCAAACTCGCGTCCGGCTGCTTCCAGCATCTGCCGAGTCAGTGTGCCACGGTTGATGTGTTCCCAAAGGCTTTTCCCCGGCATCTTGTCGAAGCAAACGGTCTTTGCTCCCGAAGCGAAAACACGAAACCGATCGCCGTTCAGCATTTTGAAACACTTCACTTCCCAGCGCTGCCAGTCTTCGGTCTTGCTCCAAAAACGAATCGGTATGCCTGATATGCGAAAGTACAAATTGGCTAGATCAGCCAGTTGCTCGCCATAAATGTTGCGGCGCTTAATCACCATTTGCCGCCCACGACGGACCGCTTCGGAGGTCGAACTGATCTTTAAGGAATCAACGAACGTCGCTGCGGCGTTGGTGAGAGCTTGAGGTATAGGCAGCTCTGCCAAACTTGTCCCATTTTCCCGGATTGGCATTGTCCCTCCCTA
>QHOM01000181.1 GCA_003218785.1 Verrucomicrobiota bacterium | reverse complement strand
TGAAGCAGCTGGTATTCGCGATGTGCTTGCGAAGTCGCTTGGCTCAAGCAATCACGCAAACGTTGTGAAAGCGACGATAGCCGCGTTGCGATCGCTTCGCCGGCGCGACGAAATTTTCAAAGTGCGTGGCATTCGGTCCAGCGACGGAAAGGGCGAACAGCATGATGCGTCTTCATAATTTACGGCCGCGTCCAGGGTCACGGCATCGGGTCAAGCGGCTCGGCTGTGGTGAAAGCTCAGGGCACGGAAAGACCAGCGGGAAAGGCCATAAAGGACAAAAAGCGCGATCCGGCGGCAGCATTCGGCTTGGGTTCGAGGGCGGGCAAATGCCGCTGATTCGACGATTGCCGAAGCGTGGATTTAACAATGCCGCTTTTCACAAGCACTATGCGATTGTGAATCTTGATGACCTCAGTGCATTCAAGGCCGGAACAGTCGTGAACGAGCAATTGCTGCGGCGAGCGAACCTGGTGCGTGGTCATTTCGTTGGAATCAAAATCCTTGGCGATGGTGAATTGAAGCACGGTCTGACGGTTGAAGCCGATAAGGTTAGCGCGGCAGCCCAGGAAAAAATCGAGAAGGCCGGCGGAACCATCACCTTACGCGATGGGCGAGCGGCAAAGCCAACTGCCTCGCATGAAATCGTCGATCTTACGTCGCAGGAAGCTCCGGCGGCGGAAGCAGCGCCCGCGGCGGCCGTGAAGAAAAGATCGGCGAGCAAACCGAAAACAAGGGCGCGAGCACCAATAAAGAAAACGTCGCGGGAGAGGTAGCTTCCCGGCGCGCGATGTTCCAAATTTAGCGGATGGTCTCGGCGTTTCTAAACACGGTTAAGATACCGGAATTGCGCCGGCGGATTTTCTTTACGCTGGCAGTGATTGTGATTGTGCGTTTAGGGGCAGCGATCACGACTCCGGGCGTTAACCAAGCGGTGTTGCAAGAATGGTTCCGGACGGCGTCCAGCCAAACTGGAGGCGGTTTGGCGGCGCTCTTTAACCTGTTCAGTGGCGGCGCGCTGGAGAATTGCGCGGTCTTCTCCCTGGGCATTATGCCTTACATCAGCGCATCGATCATGATGCAGTTGCTGACCGCTGTGATTCCGCGTCTTGGCAGGTTGGCGCGTGAAGATGGTGGGCGGCAAAAGATCATGCAGTTGACCCGTTACGCGACGGTCGTGCTGTGCATTTTCCAAGGTTATCTGCTGGCAGTGTCATTTCAGCACCCCGAATCGTATCATACGATGCTGCCGGGAATCACTGACACAATCAGGAACCTCGGAATTCCGCTGGTGGAAGACCTTGGCTGGACGTTTCGCATCGTAACGGTGATTTCCCTGACGACCGGCACACTTTTATTGATGTGGCTGGGCGATCAAATCACCGAGCGCGGCATTGGCAACGGAATCTCGCTTATCATCACCATCGGCATTGTGGCGCGTCTGCCCGCTGCATTGGCACAAGCGTGGAAGACCTTTGTGCCCTCGGCGCAGACCGGGTCGAGCCAGGTGAATCCAATGGTCCTGGTGTTGCTGGTGTTGCTCCTGATCATAGTCATCGCAGCGGTGATCGCGATCACACAAGGCGTGCGCAAGATCACCGTGCAGTATGCCAAGCGCGTGGTCGGTCGCAAAATGTACGGTGGACAAACGCAGTACATGCCTTTGAAAGTAAATTACGCCGGCGTGATGCCAATCATCTTTGCCTGGGCGCTGCTTCTCTTCCCGGCGACGATTGTCCAGTACGGATTTAGAAACAGTCCCACAGCCGCGAAGATCGCAAGCGCGCTCTCCACCGGTTGGCCCCATTATGTCGCTCTCGGGGCAATGATTTTCTTCTTCAGCTATTTTTGGGTTGCCACGCAGTTTCAACCGTCGCAAATCGCGGACGACCTGAAGAAATACGGTGGTTACATTCCCGGCGTAAGGCCCGGGAAACCGACTGCGGATTTTCTCGATTTCACCATGACACGACTCACGTTTTCCGGCGCGATCTTTCTGACGCTGATAGCGGTGCTGCCAAGCCTTCTGAGCCAGGGACTCAACGTGCCGATGATCACAGCGCAATTTTTCGGCGGCACGAGCCTGTTGATCATTGTCGGGGTCATGCTCGATACCATGCGCCAGGTGGAAACACATTTAATTCAGCGGCATTACGACGGCTTTTTGCGTAAGGGCCGCATTCGCGGTCGATCATTTGATCGCGCGTCCTACAGCCGCGGGGAAGCGGCGGCGGGCGGCACGCTTATGTGGCTCTATGTCGGCATCGCCGTGCTCGCTATCGCCGGGGTCGCCATTTTCCTTTACGGCCGATAAGGAGCCTGTTGAAAAATTCAGCCATGCCGCGTTGCTGCCGATTTTTCGTCTCTACAAGGCGCGAGGAGGGAGCATACCCGCAGAGGTCTGTAACCGACGAGCAACGCCGGAGAGGCGAAAAAGCGGCACAACCCCAGAGGGCGAGCACGCTTGGGCTGTCTGGCGGCTTTGCTTGCTCCTCACAGGTCACTGCGGACATGCTCGTCGTTCGCGCCTTGCCATCCAGCCCAAACCACACTCGCGTGGCATCGCTGAATTTTTCAACAGGCTCCTAAGTGAAAAGACGACTCGTTCTTCTCGGCGCGCCCGGTTCCGGCAAAGGAACCCAAGCGGAAATGATTACGCGCCAATTTGGTATTCCCGTCACTTCGCCGGGCGCGATCTTGCGCCGCGAAAAAGATCTCGGCACACCTCTGGGGCAAGAGACGGCGGAAGTGTTGCAGCGCGGCGACCTCGTTTCGGATAAAATCATTATTGAACTGATCGAAGACTGGCTGCGCTTGCACGGCGGCCATGGATTCGTCTTTGACGGTTTTCCCCGAACCCTCCCACAGGCAGAAAGTTTGATGTCGATCTTGGCGCGGCTGCGCACGGCTCTCGATTTCGTGATTTGGCTCGAAGTGTCGGAACAGACTGTGCGCGACCGTATCGCGGGCCGTCTCCAATGCGGCGCCTGCGGGTTCACCACCAGCGTGAAAAGCGCGAAATTCGCGGAGCGACCAGTTTGTCCTTATTGCGATGGATCGCTTGTGCGACGGAATGATGATGACATGGCCGTGTTGCAAAAGCGACTTTCTGAATTCGAAACGAAGACCCAGCCGCTCGCTTCCTTTTACGGCAAGATGTCGATCTTGCATCGAATTGACGGCAACCGCGATCGGGAGACGGTCTTCAGCGATATCTCGCGCCTGATCGAAGGCGAAGCCTCGGCATGATCCCGATCAAGAGCCCGAAAGAAATTGAGAAAATGCGGCAATCATGCCGGTCCGCGAGCGATATTCTCGACCGGATCAGGGAGCTGGTTCGCCCCGGAATTACGACCAAGGAAGTCGATGAAGCGGCTGCGGACTTCATGAGCGAAGCGCACGTGAAAAGCGCGTTTCTCGGTTATCGCCTCGGGCACCGTGTTTTTCCCGGCAACATTTGTATCTCGCTTAACGATGAAGTGGTGCACGGCATCGGCAGCCAGCGGCGCATCCAATATGGCGACATCGTGAAGCTCGATATCGGCGTGATTCGGGATGGTTGGGTAGGCGATAACGCGACGACAGTGCCGGTTGGAATCGTTGATGAACGGACGGACCAGTTGCTGCGGGTGACGGAAAATGCGCTGGCCCGCGCAATCGGTGTCGCTTATGAAGGCCGGCGTGTCGGCGACATCTGCGCGGAAATTGAAGACGAAGCACGGCGCTTTGGCTTTTCAGTCGTACGCGAATTTGTTGGCCACGGGGTGGGGCGAAAAATGCACGAGGAGCCACAGATTCCCAATTACGGCAAACGCGGCAGCGGCCCAAAGTTGAAAGCTGGGATGACGCTGGCAATTGAACCGATGATTAATATAGGAGTATCCGATGTGAGATTGCTCGAGGACGGGTGGACTGTGCGCACGGCGGATGGAATGCCATCGGCCCATTTCGAGCACACTGTCCTGGTCACGAAGGGTGACCCCGAAATCCTGACATGGCGCGCAAAGACGCAATTGAAGTAGAAGGCACGGTCGTCGAGTTGCTGCCCAATACAATGTTTCGCGTTGAGCTGGCCAATGGCCACCGTGTTCTCGCGCATATTTCCGGGAAAATGCGGTTGCACTTTATTCGGATCTTGCCAGGCGACAAAGTTATGCTAGAGATTTCACCCTACGATTTGTCGAAAGGGCGAATTACGTATCGCCAAAAATGACAACGCGGAGGCCCCTCCGCGTTTCCTATTTCGCGGATTATGAAAGTACGACCATCAGTAAAAAGACTTTGTGCGAGTTGCAAGATCGTGAAGCGCAAGAACGTGCTGCGCGTGATCTGCAAAAACCCGCGCCATAGACAGCGCCAGGGATGAAATCCATTTACGGGTTAACATTTAACTTTGTAACGTTGTAACTTTTTAACGAACATCATGCCAAGACTACTTGGAGTTGAAATTCCAGCGGACAAACGTATTGAGGCGTCCCTAACCTATATCTACGGGATCGGCTTGAGTACGGCCAAGCGCATTCTCGAGCAAACGAACATCGATCCTAATTTGCGCGCGAAGAATCTTAGCCCGCAACAGCTGAACGAAATCATTCACGCAATCACAAACAATAAGATCAAGATTGAAGGCGATTTGCGCCGCGACGTGCAAACCAATTTGAAACGCTTGCAGGCGATCAATTGTTATCGCGGCATCCGCCACCGGAAAGGCTTGCCAGTGCGCGGGCAGCGTACATCGACAAATGCCCGGACACGCAAAGGCCCGCGCAAAACTGTCGGCGTGATCCGAAACCCGGAAGCCAAAGCGGGCAAAGTTTAATGACTAACTAAAAATGGCTGAATCAAAGGACCCGACCAACGCAAATCTGGAAGAATCGGAAACGAAGAAGCCGAAATCGATGGCGGCTCGGACCGATTCACCGGAACGCGAGACTGTGGGAACAACCGGTGAAGAGGGCGCACATGGCGACGTTTCGACAAGCGCAGGTTCTAAATTGGCAGCTCCAGAGACCGAACCGGTAGTTAAGCCCGCCACGAAGCCTGCCAAGAGAAAAAAAGAAGAGCCAGCGCCGGTTCAACAAGCGGCACGGGAAAGCCTTTCACTGTCGGCGGACGAGATTGACAAGCCAAAGGTCGTCAAAGCTAAAGGCAGCAAGAATATTCATTCGGGCATTGCCCATGTTCTTTCGACGTTTAACAACACAATCGTGACGATCACCGACATGAAAGGCAATGTGATTGGTTGGTCGAGCGCCGGCAAAGTCGGCTTTAAAGGCTCGCGCAAAAGCACCGCCTACGCAGCGCAGATGGTCGCGCAAGATGCTTCGCGACAAGCGATGGGCCACGGGCTGAAAGAAGTGGAAGTTTTGGTAAAAGGGCCCGGGGCAGGACGCGAATCGGCGGTACGAGCCTTGCAGGCAGTCGGGCTCGATCTCACGGTTATTCGCGATGTTACTCCCATGCCACATAACGGCTGTCGCCCGCCAAAACAGCGCCGCGTCTAACGATTTAACGATTTAACGCCAACATGGGCAGATACACGGGACCAAAAACAAAAGTCAGCCGACGCTATGGCGTGCCGATCTTCGGTTCCTCGAAGTCATTGGAGCGAAAAAATTATCCTCCCGGCATGCATGGTCCGAGAGGCTCCCGGCGCAAACAATCGGAGTATGCAATTGCGCTCGGGGAAAAACAGAAGCTGCGTTATCAATATGGGCTTCTCGAGCGGCAATTTCGGCGCATCTTTCAGAATGCGCTGCGCAAGCGCGGTGTCACGGGCGAAACACTTCTCCAACTTCTCGAAACACGACTCGATAATGTCGTCTACCGCCTTGGTCTCGCGAATACGCGGAGTGCTGCCCGGCAGCTGGTGTCGCATGGCCATGTGCTCGTCAACGGCCGCTCTGTCAACATCGCTTCCTACAATGTGAAAGCTGGCGACGAAATTACTATCAAAGACAAACCGAAATCGCGCCAGCTCGTCCTCCGTAATCTCGATCTCACTCAGATCGCTCCCGTGCCGGATTGGCTGACCGCCGATCGTGACGCGCTCAGCGGCAAAGTCGCGCACATCCCGTCACGCGAAGAGATGCAGCCGATCGTAAACGAACAACTAATCGTCGAGTTGTATTCGCGGTAAGACGCAGAGTTGCGCAGGCGACTCGGATGCTCGCGAGCGCGCTACCCGGCCGCGCGATCTTTTCCTCTTTTCCTGACTCCTCAGTCCAGCGGACTCTTCACGCCGATGCCCGGTTTGTTGAGGACATGCGTATAAATCATCGTCGTGCTCACATCTTTGTGCCCGAGTAACTCCTGGACCGTGCGGATGTCGTAACCACGTTGCAGCAAGTGAGTAGCAAAGGAGTGACGCAGACTGTGACAGTTGGCCCGTTTTACTATTCCAGATGCGTGGACCGCTTTCTTGAGAGCGCTCTGCAATATTCCCTCGGCGATGTGATGTCGCTGTCTATTGCCGCTGCGCGGATCGAACGAGATCCGTGAAGAGG
>QHOM01000180.1 GCA_003218785.1 Verrucomicrobiota bacterium | reverse complement strand
CTTCAGTGGCGCCTCCGACGAACCGATCAAGATGCGAACGCACCGTGACACGCGCCTTTACTTTTACTCCGATGCCGTCCTGAGCGACGCCGTCAATCGTTGCGCGGCCCATCACGGGGTTCGGCGCGTCGATCACTTTCGGATTAATACTGGTGCGCACCGCTTCGAGCACCGTCTTGCCAGTGCCTTTGGTGGCTAGGTCGATGGCGCAGGCCCGGTTGAAATCGAGGGAAATGCCTGCCTTATCAGCGGCAATTAGAGCGAGAACTACGTGGCTGACGTCGCCACCCGCCAAGTAATGTGCTTCAAGCGGATCGCTCCGAACATCCAGACCAGCTTTCACGGCCGTGATGCGATTGTCGACAATCAATCCGACCGGCACTTTTCGAAGGCTCATTCCGACCATTTTTCCTATACTAACGGGGGCATTGGCGACGCGAGCGCGGAGCCAGGTTGTGAAAAACTTGAAAAAGATGATCGCAAGGACAAAGGCGAACAGCGCCACTACCGCAACGCCGACATAGTAAAGCGATTCCATATTGCTCCGAGGTTATCGGAAGCGAAACGGGGCGCAAAGAGCTAATTGCGACGAGTCGCGGAAAGCCCGCCACTCATCGAGAAAGAGAACCAGGTCTTAATGGAAAAGTGCTCGGAACCCGATTAATCGGCTGAATTAGTTGCGCAATCTTGTGCGCCCGCCGTGCCGAGTACGCAGTCAAATTCGCGCCCCCGCCGAATGATTCTCCAAAACCCTTACCCGCGCCCTAAAAATCTCTGCGCCACCGGCGAACCGAGAGGAATTATGTTCGGTGCTTTGCACTTGGGACAGGCCGCGTAGCGAGAAGTGAGCCGCCAGACCGAATAAATAATCCCGGGCACGAGGAAAAAAAGCCAGAGCAAAACTTCAATCGCGAAGTCTCCTCTGGTTATCGAGATCGGGTTTCCAAGATAACCGCAATTGGTGCAGACCTTGGCACTGGGAGGCCAGGCCGTGCCCGGCAATACCTCTCCCTGGGGTCTGGCTTCGGGAATGTTGCGCCAGGGAATTCCGACGCTCGTATCCATTGTCTCGTGCCATCGCCGAGGTATTGATCGTTCGGCGAAATATCGCCGGCGGAGATTTTTGCGCGAAACTCTTCCTCGCTGAATTTGCCGATTACCTTCCCTTCCGCTCGCGCGACGTAGATCATGATCCGTTTCTATTCGGTTCGAAGATGAGAGTAAATATTTTTCAGTTCGGAGTCGAAAGAGCGGATCTGTTCCACATCTGTTCCACTTCCGGCCAACATCGAGCGTTTTCATTGGTGCTCGGGGCGGGACTTGAACCCGCATGCCTTTCGGCATACGCCCCTCAAACGTACGTGTCTGCCATTCCACCACCCGAGCGAAGGAAGAGTGATTAATGAACGATAGATTGCGGATGGTGGGTCGCAAGCGCTTTGTCAGAGCACTTTTGCTTACTTTTGCTCCTGAGTATCCTCGTAATCGAAATCTAAACCGAGCGCAGACGGAATATATGTGCACGAGCGCAAACCAGCCGTGAAATCGGCGCAATCCACGTTTACACTTGGACCGCGTGAGCATGAATGCGAATGATCTTGATTGGACCAAAACAGATCTCCACATCCACACGCTCGATGATCCCAAAGACGCGGTCGATTATTCCGCGCATCAATTGCTGGAGCGCGCACGCTCGCTCGGTTTTCGGGTGCTTGCAATCACACTGCACGACGCCGTCTTTGATCGACAGGAAGTGTTTGCGGATGCAGCGGCAATGGGCATCTTGCTTATCCCTGCGGCGGAGGTGCGATTATGCGGTGCGGATGTCATCGTACTGAATGTGACTGGCAAAGAAATCGCGGAGCTTAAAAATTTCGGCGATCTGCGACGGCTGCGGGCGCGGCGTGGGACTTCGGTCTTTACGATTGCACCGCACCCGTTTTATGTTTTTGGTAGCTCAATAGGATCGCGCCTGCTTACAGAAATCGATTGCTTCGACGCGATCGAGCTCTGCCATTTTCATAAGGGCCTCTTCAATCTAAACCGCCGCGCGGAAAAAGTGGCAGCCCGGTTTGGCAAACCGTTGATTGCCACTTCTGATGCGCATCGTTTGCACGCGTTTGGAAGCCATTACACGAGCATCCCGATGCCGCCTGAGCTTACCGTCGAAAATGTCTTCACTGCTTTACGGGCCGGGCCGGTCAACCTAACGAGTCCTCCCTGCGGTTTTGTCGATCTTGTGAGCACGGTCTATTTCCTCTTCCTGGCGCACCCATTTCGACGGCGGCGAAGGCGTCGTCACAACGTGAAAGTTTTTTCCACGCCCAAACATGCGTCCGTGTTTGATCGGACCCATTAAACCGCTAATGAACATGAATAGACGCGAATTGTGAAACCTGGGCGAGTAAGACTCACCTTCGGATTCGTGTTCATTCGTCTTGATTCGTGGTTGACCCCAGATCATAAATCGCGCCCCAGGGGCCAGAAGCGACCAACGTTGCCGTCGTTTTCCATGGCTGCTTGCTCGCCGGGTAATTGAGGGTTTCTTCGCGCCCCCAAAAGATGTAACGGATACGCAAAGCGCGCGCAATCTCGCGCCAATTCTCGGAGCCTTGCATCAGCTTGGTGAGCAAATTGTTGGTGGTTGTGTAGGCGAAACCCTGCGACCAAAGGTGGCCTGGATAACCAAGCGCTACCTTCCGGCCTTGGAGCAACAGTGGGTGATTGTAAGTCGGATAAGCGGCGAAGCGGGCCTCCTGTGGCAAACGCCGGACCGCAGCGCCAACCGAGTCCAGTTCCGCGCGATCGGCAAGTCCCCAACCAGCTCGGTTGGCGGCCAGTCCACCTACCAAGGTAACAAATCCCGAGCCGAAAAGCGCGATGCAAACGCCCACCCGAACGGGAACGCTCCAGTAAGCAATGAGCTGTGTCCACAGATACGGCAACACGAGAAAGTAAGCCCAAATGATGAGTTTGAGATTGTCCCAGTCCCACGGCGTGGTCTTCACCAGGAACCCAAAGATAAAGATGCCAACAGCGGGCAAAAGGAAAGCGAGGTCCTCTGGAGGCTTATTACCCCAACGCCATCCACCTTTCCAAGCGTGCCACCCGCAAAAAGCAATCAGCGCGAGGATCAGCGGGGCCCATACGCCGAAGTTCGTTAGCCAAAATTGAAAAGCTGGAGCGATGACGCCGTTCCATGCCTTTTGTAAGACCCAGCCAAAAACCGGGCTGGACGTGGTAAAATTTACGGGGCCGATCCGAAAAAAAGGAGCGGCGAAGTCTCCCGAATCCTGCACCCAGCCCGGATGCCATTCGAGCATCGAAGCCGCGTGGAAGTGATCGGTGGTCAGCCAAACGAAGAAAGTAGCGGGAAGTAAGGCAGCGGCGAGCACGGTGCCGACGTGGCTGCGTATGGGTGCATTTCGAAAAACTTCAGGCCACATTGCAGGCTGCGAAATCAAGTGACCGATCCCGGTGGTTCCTTCGCTGCGGGCAACATTAACGATAAAGTTCAGTTCACTCGGACGTTCAAAAAGAAAGAGAAAAATCAGGACGATGGTCAGGGCGAGAAACGTGTGGACGTGAAAGAGCGGCATCGAGGCGTAGAGAGAGACCTCGACCCAGAAGGGCAGTGGCCCGGGATGTCGACCTTGCACGTCCTCGCGAAAGAACTTTTCGCGCCAATGCCAGAGCAGAAGCAGGCCGGCTGGGATTGCGTAAAGCAACCCGCGCTGAGTCACAAACATGGATAGCGCAATGCTTTTCCACGCGATTGTTCTGTCGCCCTGATAATCCAAAAACTTCAGTGTTTTGAAAAATTGGAAGCCCACTATGCCGCCATTAAATAAAAAGCCAGCGACACCGAAGGCGCCCGCCCAACGGAGAAACGCGTAAAAGGTCGCGAGTGACGCAAGCAATCCGGCCCAAACCAATCCACGGATCAGGTCGACATGAACCAAACAGAGCAGAGCATTAAATAAATCCATCCCCGCTGGATATCTTAGTTTGCTAAAAACATAGATTGGATTGTCCGGCCAAAGCGCGACGCCACTCGCAAAATTCCTGATCAATGTGATATGCAGTGCGAGATCGCCGAGGTTGTTGGGCGATTGAATTTTTAATTGTTCGCCGTCGATGTAGAGAAGCCAACAAAAAGAGCGAACGGCAAACACCGTGAAACATGCCGCCATTACCCAAAGCCACAGATGACGATAGCGCCTGGTCGCTAGTGAAGTGCGGTCGTGCATAACACTCTCCGGCCGCTGCTGTCCAGACTTAGAACGTTCTTGTTCTACTACTGGCGAATTTACCTTCTTCCGTTCAGCAACGGTGTCAGAGGTTCCAAGATAGGCTGCAACAGCGAACGCTGCGCCCGATACCAGCGCGAAAATCGCGCTTCGTTTGTCCAAACCGCTCCCTGCCATTCCTAAAAGCAGGCCGCAAACAGTCGATAAATTGACAAAGACTAAGCCAGCAGAAAGCCATTTCATCGAAACGAACGTCGTTTAGCCCGATCCTTTCCCGACGAAGTCTGGAGATCGACCTGGGAAAAACTCTTTGAAGATTTCGGCGCTCAGATAGAGCTTCGACGGTTCCTGATAGTTACGAATCGTCAGTGGCTCGGTGTAGTAGGCATTGTGCAGCTTTGATTCGACCTCTTTGATTCGATTTTGCTCCACGAGGAGGAAATCGGCGTCGAGCTTCGAGGGGAGATTCCCGTGCTCGTAATAGCCAATACGGGGAAAGTCGCCGAGAATCCATGGGAGCGGATACACACTGCCCCGAATCATATGTCCGGTCAGCTGGTAGTTGCGGGGATCTCGTTTTGCCAACTGCAGCAGCGGTTTCGTTAGTTTGAAGATGTCGTTGTAAGTCTGAACGTAGACGTATGGCTCAGTATCCGTTGTGCAACGGAAGTAATTCAGCCAGATCGTCGATTCGAGTGAAACGCACAATAGAATGGCTGATACGGCATATGTGGCGCGGCGATACCTCGGATGAACAAGCAGAACCGCCGCGCCAAAGATAAATAAGAACGGCCAGATAACATTGATGATGCACCACGGCGTCTTGTATTTAACGTAGCTGTAAGCGATTAAGGTTCCGACTCCGTAGATCGCCAGATAACGCAAACTGAGGTTCTTAAACCGCTGGCAAAACAGGCAAAGAAGCATAGCGGCGCCTACAGGAATTTCGTAGCGCCCGATCAGTTTGAGCCAGTAATACCACGGTTTTTCATGGCCGTGGCCGGCGTTCCCGGTCTCGGACCACGCGTGGTACGCTTGATAGAGGCCCTTAACTCCGCTCCAGTTAAAAAACGTTCCGGAATAGAAGAAAACGACTACGGCGATGCCGACTCCGGTGACCATCGCAAGATCAATATATGTCCAGGTTTGTCTGGCCAGCTTCGCGTCGGGAACGCGATTAAGCGCGCTGGAGACCATCACCACGGGAATTGCGAGCGCCGCGCAGGCAAAATGGATGATGTACGTTTCCTTCGTAAGGATCATGCCGGCCACACCCATGCCGGCGCACCAAAGGTAATTCGCCGTTCCAAACTTCCAGAGGCCGAGCAAGCCGAGAATGAACATCATCGAGAAGAGCACGAGCCATACTTCGTGGATCGAGTAGCGTCCGTAAAAAACAAACCCGGGTGACACCGCCATGGCTAGCGCGGCCAATCGGCTCACGTTTCTTCCGATCAACGGCTCGAATTTCAACGCAAGCCACACGCAACCGATGCTCACAAGGACCACCGGCAGACGTAACGCCCAAACATTTCGGCCGAACAAAGTTTGCGACAACAGCAGAACGTAAAAGTGAAGAGGGCCGTGATAGTTCGTCGGATCGTATCTGTAAAATCCGTTCTTCACCATTTGATCGACAAACCACCCGTTGATTCCTTCGTCGAAATGCGGCGGCTTGATGCCGAGCAGAAAAAAACGCAGGAAAACAGCTAGCCCAAGAATCAACCACACGACCCAATCAGTTTCTGCAAGGCGGGCTTTCCAAGCTCGCAAGTGATCCCGCGGAGATGGAAAATCTGCTAGCGCGCCGCCCTCGGCGCTGCTAGTACGCGCTGCAATGCGCCTTCTCGTAACCGGTGGCTGCGGCTTCATTGGGAGCAACTTTATTCGGTATATTTTGCAACATTACAAGCCGGCGTACGTGACCAACGTCGATGTGCTCACTTATGCGGGCAATTTCGCCAATCTCGATGGCGTGGTCGAGGAACATGGCCAACGCTACGAGTTTTTCAAAGCCGATATCGCCAACGCCGATGAAATGGACGCACTCATGACCGAGCACCAATTTTACGCGGTCATCAATTTCGCTGCCGAATCGCATGTCGACCGCAGCATCAATTCACCTCTCAATTTCATCCACACCAATGTCGTCGGCACCAGTGTGCTGCTCGATTGCGCACGCCGCCACGGCGTTCAACGCTTCATCCAAATCTCCACAGACGAGGTCTATGGCTCCGACCTCCTCGCCCTCGCCTCTTACAAAACGTATGGCCAGGAAGTGCTCGTGACTCGCTGCTCGAACAACTACGGCCCGTACCAGTTCCCGGAAAAACTGATTCCGCTCATGATTATCAAAGCGCTCCGTGGCGAGCCGCTCCCGGTTTATGGCGACGGAATGAATGTGCGCGATTGGATCCACGTGGCAGATCATTGCGCCGCGATTGTGGCTGCGCTCTTCGAGGGGAAACCAGGAACGATTTATAATTTCGGAGGCAACGGCGAAATGGTGAACATGGATGTTGTAAGAATGATCCTCGATAAACTGGGCAAGCCGCACAGCTTGATTTCGTTTGTGACTGACAGGCTGGGGCACGACCGCCGGTATGCAATCGATTCCTCTCTTGCGCAACGTGAATTGAACTGGAAACCGCAACGCAATTTTAACGAAGGACTCGACGAAACCATTCAGTGGTACATTGACAGCCAAGCGTGGTGGCAACTGTTGCTCGAGCGCACGGGCAGGTACTGAGGGACACAGACAAGATGCCTGGGTTCCTCAAATGAAAATCGTAATCATCGGCGCGGGAGGCCGCCTCGGCTCGGCGCTCATGCGCGAATATCGCGACAGATTCGATGTCGTTGGTCTTAATCACGCGCAGCTTGACCTATCGAATTTTGATGAGATCCGCGCGAAACTGTGCGCGACGAACTTCGATGTTCTTGTCAACGCTGCTGGCTTCACAAATGTCGATCTTTGCGAAACGCAGCGCGATCAGGCTTTCCTAATTAATGCGGAAGCGCCGCGCATTATCGCGGAAATTTGCCGGGACAAAGGTGTGAAGCTCCTTCATTTCAGTACCGATTACGTGTTTGATGGCGAAAAACGCGAACCTTACGTCGAAAGCGATTTCGCAAATCCGATTAGCGTTTACGGCGAATCGAAACGGGCAGGGGAACAATCGGTTCTACAAACGGCAGATCGACATCTGGTCGCGCGTGTCTCCTGGATTTTTGGTCCTGACCGGCCAAGCTTTATCGATGGCGTGATCCAGCGGGCACAGGAAAATGAGGAGGTCGATGCAATCGGCGACAAATTTTCGACGCCCACTTACACACACGACATCGCCCAAATGTTGCCGCGATTTTTTGAGCTCAACGTTGAAGGCGGCGTTCTACATTTCGCCAATGCTGGCGAATGCACTTGGCAGGAATACGCGCAATGGGCGCTGGATTGTTGTCAGGGGTTTGGGATATCCGCGAAGGCGAAAACGGTTGGCGCGCTTAAATTAAAAGACATGAAAAACTGGGTGGCCCGTCGTCCAGCCTATTCAGTGCTTTCCAGTGCGAAATATACGCAGTTGACCGGTGCCTCACCGCGCGCTTGGCGTGATGCCGTCGCTGACTATATTAGGCGCTTCTACTCAAAAAAATGAAAACACACATCTTTGCTCTTACGTTGTCATTGATCATTTGCATCACTGCACGCGCGGGATTGAAATGGGACCAGACCTCGATCGAATTACATCCCACCGCTGTTGACAAGCAGGCGATAGGCCATTTCAAATACC
Source organism: Verrucomicrobiota bacterium (assembly GCA_003218785.1). Lineage (GTDB taxonomy): Bacteria > Verrucomicrobiota > Verrucomicrobiia > Chthoniobacterales > UBA10450 > Udaeobacter. The sequence continues at coordinate 134 of QHOM01000180.1, read as the reverse complement.
AGAATGCCGGCGACAAACCGGTGCGATTTAAATCGGTCCGCACTTCTTGCGGCTGCACGGCGGCGCAAACTCAGAAGGAGGAAGTGCCGCCGGGAGAGAAAGGTGAGATCACGGCCACCTTCAACATTGGCGAA